>NZ_JBHXKE010000164.1:0-21668 GCF_042722765.1 Kitasatospora sp. NPDC058406 | reverse complement strand
GTTCCCGTACCAGGGGAACGGCGGCGCGGCCGTGCGCGGTGGACCGGGTGCCCACCGGGTGGGACCTCCCACCGAAAGCGCTCACGACCGGGCAGAATGCGTCCGGACCTGTCAGGCGGTGGCGGGCCGGCGAGGGAAGGTGTGGGGAATGACGGAGACCAGCAGCTCCGCGGCGGCCGGTCAGGCGGCGGCCGGCGCGGGAACGGCCGGTTCGACTCCGGACGGCACCGGCAGCGGCCCGGGAGGCACCGGCCCGGGAAGCGGCGGCACCGGCGGTACCCGCCTGGGCGGCGGAACCGGCCGGACGGCCGGGTGGAAGGCGGCCGGCTCGCGGCTGGCGCTGCTGCCGCTGCGGATCTTCCTCGGCGTCACCTTCGTCTACGCGGCGCTCGACAAGCTCTCCGACACCCACTACCTGGCCGGTTCCGGCGACCCGGCCTCCTTCGTCTCGCAGACGGTGCTCGCCGAGGGCTCCAGCCCGATCTCCTTCCTGCTCGGCCCGGCCCTGGACCACCCCACCCTGTTCGGCCTGCTGGTCGCCTTCGGTGAGCTGGCGGTCGGCCTGGGCACCCTGGTCGGCCTCTGGGGCCGCCTCGCCGCGGCCGGCGGCGCCGCGCTCAGCCTGAGCCTCTGGCTCACCGTCAGCTGGAACGTCTCGCCGTACTACCTCGGCAACGACCTCGTCTACCTGATGGCCTGGACCCCGCTGGTGCTGGCCGGCACCCCGTACCTCTCGGTGGACGGCTACCTCGCCCGGCGGGCCGCCCGGGACCGCTCCCGCGGCCTGTCCGAGGACCACGTCCGGCGGCGGGCCCTGGTGGACGGCGGGATCGCGGCCGTCGCCATGGGCGGCGCCGGGCTGCTCACCGGCTCGCTGACCGCCACCTTCGGGCGGGACGGGTCGGCGGGGAAGCCGAAGCAGTCCGCCGCGCCCGCGTCCGCCGCACCGCCCGTCACGGTGGACGCCGCGAGCGTCCCGGTCGGCGGCTCGGCCCAGGTCAAGGACCCGTCCAGCGGCGACGCGCTCTTCGTGGTCCAGCCCAAGGCGGGCCAGTACTGCGCCCTCTCCTCGGTCTGCACGCACTCCGGCTGCGCGGTCGACGCCCCGAAGAACGGGCAGCTGTACTGCCCCTGCCACGGCTCCCGGTTCGACGCGGCGACCGGTGCGGTGCTCAACGGCCCGGCCACCAAGCCGCTGCCGAAGTACCGGGTGACCAAGGAGGGCGAGAAGCTCCACCTCGGACCGCTGGAGAGCTGAGCCCGCTGAGCCCCCTCCCCGGGGCCCCCGGGGCCCGGGGTCGGGCCCGGGTGGCCTACTTCCCCTCGGTGTCCGGCCGGGAGCGGCGGACCGCCGCCGCCACCGCCCCGGCCAGGCCGCCGAGTCCCAGCACGATGAAGGTCACCGGGATGACGATGCGGCCGTTGACCGAGACGTCGTTGACCGCCGCCACCAGGTAGAGCACCGCGATCACGGTGAACAGCCCTCCTGCGATCAGGGAGAACAGGTCGAGCTGGTGCTTCCTCACGACTGGACCACCTTGATGTCGCCGAGCCCGACCATCAGCGTGAGGTCGAGCGTGCCCTTGGATGCCTGGCCGTTCGCCGGGTGCAGCAGGTAGCTGCGGGAACCGCGTTCGCTGCTGGTCTCGGCGCCCGGCACCTTGACGTCGACCAGTCCCACCTCGGTCCGCATGGTCACCGTGACGTTCGGCGGCACCACCACGGTCAGGTCACCGGCACCGAGCTCCACGGTGGTGCTCAGGGTGCCGCCGGCCGGGTCGAGGGCGCTCAGGTCCAGCCGCAGCGAGCCGAGCCCCAGGGTGTACTTCTGCTCCAGTTCGTCCGCCGAGGCGACCGCCCAGGTGCGGTCGCCGAGCAGGTTCTGCACCGAGACCGACGAGTGGCCGACGGCGGTGAGCGCCACGGTGAGCAGCAGGCCCGGCACCACCAGCCTGCGGGCCCGGCCGAACTTGGCGCCGACCAGCAGGGTCAGCCCGATCACCAGCAGCGCGGTGGCCAGCACGGTGCCGGTCAGCAGGGCGGCTCCGCCGTCGGCGGAGGCCGACCAGACGGCGCTGGCCGCACCCACCGCCAGCAGCAGGCCGATCAGTCCGAGCGGGGACCGTTCCCGCCGGTGCACCGTCACCGGCGGGGGCGGCACGGCCGGGCCGCCCTCCTTGCGCAGCGGGTCGCCCTGCGGGAGGTCGGTCCGCTGCCACCACGGCTGGGCGGGCGTCCCGGGCGGCGGGGTCGCCCCGCCGTACGGCGGGGCGGGGGCGGCTCCGCCGTACGGGTTGCGCTCGGGGTGGCGCGGGTCCCACAGGTAGCCGGTCGGACCGGTGGGAGGGGTGTCCGCCGGGACGGTCCCGGCGGCCCGGTCCCGGGCGTGCCGCTCGCGCGCCTCCTGGTCCTCGGCCTCGTGCGGCCGGCGGCGGTCCGCGCCGGTGGCCGGCTCGGACTCGGGGAAGTACCGGTCGTACGGTCCGCCGTGCGACCCGTGGCCGTCGGGACCTCCGTGGCCGTGACCCCCGTGACCGCCGAGGCCGTGCCGGCGGCGGCCGCGGATCCGGCCGCCGCGGCGGCGCTCCGGGTCGTAGCGGACGGCCAGGAAGACCAGCCCGGCGAGCAGCAGCAGCGGGAAGAGCTGGTCGCCGTCGCCCATCGAGGAGAAGAAGACGCCGGTGCCGATCACGGTCAGCAGCACCGCGCCGACCGACTGGCCGTCCACCCGGCCCGTGAGCACCCGCTGGAGCTCGGTGCGGCCGGAGCGGCTGCCGCCCTTGCCGTCCGCGACCGGCTCGGTCGGGACGATCAGCCAGGCGAGCCCGTACAGGAAGAGACCGAGGCCGCCGGAGAGGCAGAGCACGACCGTGACGACGCGGAAGACCACCGGGTCGATGTCCAGGTGCCGGCCCAGACCGCCGCAGACGCCGGCCACCACGCGGTGGTGCTCGGTCCGGTTCAGCGGCGGACGGTCCGGGGCCGGCGGGGCGCTCGGCCCGGCCTCCTCGATCTCCTCGGTACGGGGGTCTTCGGTCATAGCCACCATCCTGGTGGGTGCCGGAGCCGCGCCCAACCGGTGCGAGCCCTGTCCGGACCCTGACTTGTCCCTGAGAAGGGTCAGGGGTCCACCCTGATGCGTCCGGGCGGACCCGCGTGGAACGATCGGTGCCGTGGCAGCACCCGGTTCCGATCCCCGTCCCCTCACCCCCGACGCCCCGCCGCCGGGGGGCGTCGACCCGGCCGTGCCCGGCGACGGGCGGCCGCCGTACCGCCGGCTGTACCGCAGCCCGCAGGGGCGGATGCTCGGCGGGGTCGCGCACGGGCTGGCGGTGCACCTCGGACTGCCCGTCAGCTGGGTGCGGGTCGCCTTCGTGCTGCTCTTCTTCGCGCAGGGGGTCGGCGGGCTGCTGTACGCGGCGTTCTGGTTCGTGGTGCCGATCGGCATCGGCGAACCGGCGCAGCGCGGCGGGACGCACTGGGTGTACGTGAACGGCGTGTTCGTGCCGGCCGCTTCCTGGGCGGGGGACGGCACGGCCGGGACGGAGCTGAGCAAGGGCGGCCGGCGCGGAGGATGGATCGGCCGGCTGCGCGAGGTGCTGCAGCACGCCCTGCAGGGCGAGCCCGCCGGGGTGGCGGGCGGCGCGGCCCCCGCGGCCCCCGCAGCCTCCCCGGCCTCTGCGGCCTCTCCGGCCTCGGCGGCGGAGGACGGTGCGGCGACCGGCTCGCAGCGGCAGGGCGGGCTGGGCCAGCTCGCCGCGCTGGTGATGCTGGTGATCGGCGTGATCGCCCTGCTCAACGCGCTCAACGTGCAGACCGCCAAGCCCTACACCTGGCCGCTGCTGGCGATCGGCGTCGGTGTGGCGCTGGTCTGGCGGCAGGCCGACGACTCGCGCTGGCAGCGCTGGTTCGGGCTGGAGGAGGGGGACCGGCGGCGCGGCGCCTACACCCGGGTCGGCGCCGGCGTGCTGCTGGTGGTGGCGGGCACCATCGCCTTCCTGGCCACCCAGGGCAGCGGCTCGACGATCGGTTCGGTGGTCGAGGCCTCGCTCGCGGTGCTGGCCGGCGTGCTGGTACTGGTCGGCCCGTACGCGCTGAGGATGTGGCAGGACCTCGGGGCCGAGCGGACCGCCCGCATCCGCGCCCAGGAGCGGGCCGAGATCGCCGCGCACGTGCACGACTCGGTGCTGCACACCCTGACCCTGATCCAGCGTCGGGCCGAGGACCCCAAGGAGGTGCTGCGGCTCGCGCGGGCCCAGGAACGCGAACTGCGGCTCTGGCTCTACCGGCCGGAGGCGGCGGCCGAGGCGGCGCCGGACACCATGGCGGAGTCCCTGCGCGCGGTGGTCGCCGAGGTCGAGGACCGCCACGGCGTCCCCGTCGAGCTGGTGATCGTCGGCGACTGCCCGATGGACGACCGGATCGCGGCACAGATGCAGGCCGCGAGGGAGGCGACCGTCAACGCAGCCAAGTACGGTGGCGGGGGACCGGTCCAGGTCTACGCCGAGGTCGAGGGGAGGACGGTGATGGTGTTCGTCCGCGACCACGGTCCCGGCTTCGATCCCGATACGGTGCCGGAGGACCGGATGGGCGTACGCGAGTCGATCCTCGGCCGGATGAAGCGCAACGGCGGCACCGCACGGGTGCGGCCCGCGCCGGACGGCGGCACCGAGGTCGAGCTGGAGATGGAGAGGTCGGATGACTGAGGCAGCGTCGGCGGGGATTCCCCCCGCCGGGGAACCGGGGAGGACCGCGAGGGTCGTGCTGGTCGACGACCACCGGATGTTCCGGACGGGGGTCCGGGCGGAGATCGGGCGCACCGAGACGACCGGCATCGACGTGGTCGGCGAGGCGGACGACGTGGAGTCGGCGGTCCGGGTGGTCGCCGAGACGCGGCCCGACGTGGTGCTGCTCGACGTCCACCTGCCCGGCGGCGGCGGGGTCGAGGTGCTGCGCCGCTCGGCCGGGCTGATGGGCGAGCAGGGGGGCGTGAAGTTCCTGGCGCTCTCGGTCTCGGACGCGGCCGAGGACGTGATCGGCGTGATCCGCGGCGGTGCGCGCGGCTACGTGACCAAGACCATCACCGGGACCGACCTGGTCAACGCGATCTTCCGGATCGCCGACGGCGACGCGGTCTTCTCGCCGCGGCTGGCCGGGTTCGTGCTGGACGCCTTCGCCGCGACCGACACCCCGCCGGTGGACGAGGACCTGGACCGGCTGACCCAGCGCGAGCGGGAGGTGCTGCGGCTGATCGCGCGCGGATACGCGTACAAGGAGATCGCCAAGCAGCTGTTCATCTCGGTGAAGACGGTGGAGAGCCACGTCTCGGCGGTGCTGCGCAAGCTCCAGCTGAGCAACCGGCACGAGCTGACCCGGTGGGCCACGGCGCGTCGACTGGTCTGACCGCCCGCCCGCAGCCCGCCCGGTCCGCAGCGACCGGGCGGGTCTGTCGGTGGGTGGCCATAGACTCGGAGTGCCATGAATAGCCTCTTTGACGACCTTCCGCTCCCCGGTTTCGAGGCCCCCGCCGCCGGGTCGAAGCAGCCCGCGCCGCCCACCGCCGAGGAGCCGCCGGCGTACGAGGACGACGCCCCGTACGACGCCTACGAGGAGGCGATCCCGGACGGACTGTTCCGGACCGCGGCCTTCAGCGAGCCGGGGAGCGACGCCGAGGCCGATCGCGACGCCTGGTACCGCAACGGCGCCGCCCGGCCGGTGATCGACCCGGTGAAGCTGCTGGACGGGATGAACGACCCGCAGCGCGAGGCGGTCGTGCACGCCGGTTCGCCGCTGCTGATCGTGGCCGGCGCCGGCTCCGGCAAGACCCGGGTGCTCACCCACCGGATCGCCCACCTGCTGGGCGCGCGCGGGGTGCAGCCGGGCGAGATCCTGGCGATCACCTTCACCAACAAGGCGGCCGGCGAGATGCGCGAGCGCGTCGAGCAGCTGGTCGGCCCGCGGGCCCGGGCGATGTGGGTCTCCACCTTCCACAGCGCCTGCGTGCGGATCCTGCGCCGGGAGTCCAAGCTGCTCGGCTTCACCTCGTCGTTCTCGATCTACGACTCGGCGGACTCCCAGCGGCTGATGGCCCTGGTCTGCCGGGACCTCGACCTGGACCCGAAGCAGTTCCCGCCGAAGTCCTTCACCTCGAAGATCAGCAACCTCAAGAACGAGCTGATCGACGAGGAGACCTACGCGGACCAGGCCGCCAACCCGACGGAGAAGAAGCTCGCCGAGGCGTACTTCCTCTACCAGCGGCGGCTGCGCGAGGCCAACGCCCTCGACTTCGACGACATCATCATGACGACGGTGAACCTGCTCCAGGCCTTCCCCGACGTCGCGGAGCACTACCGGCGGCGGTTCCGGCACATCCTGGTCGACGAGTACCAGGACACCAACCACGCCCAGTACATGCTGGTCCGCGAGCTGAGCGGGGGCGCCGCCGCGTCCGCGCCGAAGCGCACCGTCGACGGGGACTTCGTGAACCCGGCGGCCGGACGGCTCGCCGAGGTGGAGCCCGCCGAGCTGTGCGTGGTCGGTGACGCGGACCAGTCGATCTACGCCTTCCGCGGCGCGACGATCCGCAACATCCTCCAGTTCGAGGAGGACTACCCGAACGCCACCACGATCCTGCTGGAGCAGAACTACCGCTCCACCCAGACCATCCTGAGCGCCGCCAACGCCGTCATCGAGCGGAACACCAGCCGGCGCGAGAAGAAGCTCTGGACGGCCGGCGAGCACGGCGAGAAGGTCGTCGGCTACGTCGCGGACGACGAGCACGGCGAGGCCCAGTTCATCGCCGACGAGATCGACCGGCTCACCGACGCCGGCGACGCCAAGCCCGGCGACGTCGCGATCTTCTACCGGACCAACGCGCAGTCCCGCGTCTTCGAGGAGGTGTTCATCCGCGTCGGCCTGCCGTACAAGGTGGTCGGCGGGGTGCGCTTCTACGAGCGCAAGGAGGTCAAGGACGTCCTGGCCTACCTGCGGGTGCTGTCCAACCCCGAGGACACCGTGCCGCTGCGCCGGATCCTCAACGTGCCCAAGCGCGGGATCGGCGACCGCGCCGAGGCGATGATCGACGCGCTGGCCGCGCGCGAGCGGATCTCGTTCGCCCAGGCGCTGCTCCGGGTCGACGAGGCCTACGGGCTGGCGGCCCGCTCGGCGAACGCGGTCAAGAAGTTCAACGCCCTGCTGGCCGGACTCCGGCAGGTCGTCGAGTCCGGCGCCGGCCCGGCGGCCGTCCTGGAGGCGGTGCTGGAGGAGACCGGCTACCTGGCCGAGCTGCAGTCCTCGACCGACCCGCAGGACGAGACCCGGGTGGAGAACCTCCAGGAGCTGGCGTCCGTCGCCCTGGAGTACGAGCAGGACCCGGGCGAGCGGCCGGACGCCGGGGAGGACGGTACGCCGCCGGTCGGCTCGCTGCCCGACTTCCTGGAGCGGGTCGCGCTGGTCGCCGACTCCGACCAGATCCCGGACGAGGACGACGAGGGGCGGGGCGTCATCACGATGATGACCCTGCACACCGCCAAGGGCCTGGAGTTCCCGGTGGTCTTCCTGACCGGCATGGAGGACGGCATCTTCCCGCACATGCGGGCGCTCAACCAGGTCAAGGAGCTGGAGGAGGAGCGGCGCCTCGCGTACGTCGGCCTGACCAGGGCGCGGCAGCGGCTCTACCTGACCAGGTCGGTGCTGCGCAGCGCCTGGGGGCAGCCCGCGTACAACCCGGCGTCGCGGTTCCTGGAGGAGATCCCGGAGCCCCTGGTGGAGTGGAAGCGCCGGGGGGCGGCGTCGGCGCCGGCCTCGCGCGGGTACTCCTCGGGGTCGTCCTGGGGCGGCTCCGCGTCGGGCGGCTCCTCGCGCGGCGGATCGTCGCGCGGGTCGGCGACGGCCTCGCCGAAGGCGGGCTGGGGGCAGTCGGCGCGGCGCACCGGCGGGGCGGTCGAGCGTGAGGTGGTGGGGCTGGCGGTCGGCGACCGGGTCACCCACGACACGTTCGGGCTGGGCACGGTGGTGGCCACCACGGGGGTCGGCGACAAGGCGCAGGCGACCGTGGACTTCGGTACGGAGGGGCGCAAGCAGCTGCTGCTGCGGTACGCGCCGGTGGAGAAGCTCTAGGTCGGCCCGTCCGGGGCCCGCTCGGGGCTCGTACGGCCCGCGCCGACCGGTGGTCGGCGCGGGTCGGGCGCGGGCCGGCCCGGCCGGTGCCGGGCTCAGCGCGGGTCGACGCCCTGGGCGAGGAACCAGGGCAGCGGGTCGACGGGCGCGCCGCCGCCGGCCGGGCGGATCTCGAAGTGCAGGTGCGGGCCGGTGCTGTTGCCGCTGTTGCCGACGAAGGCGATGACGTCGCCCGCCTTCACGGTGCCCTTGCGGATCTTGTACGAGCGGAGGTGGCAGTACCAGGCCTCGGTGCCGTCGGCCATCTTGAGTATCGACATGTAGCCGTACGACGGGTTCCACAGCGTGCGGATGGTGCCGTCGGTGACGGCCAGGACCTGGCTGCCGCCGTCCACCGGGAAGTCGATGCCGGTGTGGCGCTTGGCCCAGTGGGTGCCGGCCGCGCCGAACACCTCGCCGAGGCCGGCCTGGGTCACCGGAAGGGAGACCTTGGGACGCTCCGGCGGCTTCGGGGCCTCGGCGGCGACCGCCTGCGCGGCGGTGTCGGGGGTGCCCTGGGCGCCGGAGAGCGGCTGCCGGGCGTCGCCGCGGGAGGCCTGGGCGGCGTCCCCGGCGGCGAGGGCCTGCTGTGCGGCCTGCGCGGCCTGTGCGGCCGACTCCTGCGAGGCCGGGCCCGAGGCGGCGGCGGCCTCCTCCGACAGCCGGCCGGCTGCCTGGGCACGCTGCTGGTCGGCCTCGCCCTGGACGGAGATCGCGGCAGCCGCGGCCACACCGAGCGCGGCCACTGAGGGCAGCGCGACCCGGAGCAGTGCGGCCCGGGTGGCGGCC
The DNA here is from genome assembly GCF_042722765.1 of Kitasatospora sp. NPDC058406. Lineage (NCBI taxonomy): Bacteria > Bacillati > Actinomycetota > Actinomycetes > Kitasatosporales > Streptomycetaceae > Kitasatospora > Kitasatospora sp. NPDC058406. The sequence goes on along the minus strand of NZ_JBHXKE010000164.1, from coordinate 12,722 downwards.
TTGGCGGCGTCGCGGCGCTGGGCGCGCGACTGCTCGCGGGCTGCCACGCGCAGTTCCGCACGGGTGGGGCGGGCGGCTGCTTCGGGAACCATCGCGGGCTGTCTCCTCGGTGGGCCTCGGGCGCGTCGTCGGGCGAGGGGAAAACAGCCGAGACTGTAGCCGGAAGTCCGACATCCGGACAAAAGTCCGGATGTCAAGAGGCTGCGGGTGTGCGGTTGTGGGGTACATCGGAGAGTGGGACCGGAAGCGGTCGGGCCCCGGCAGCCTGTGATTTTCCCCTCCTCTTGAGGGGCGGTCGGGCCAACCGGGGCGCGTGACGCTAACCTCCCCTCAGATTGGTTATTGCGCGTTAACCTCGCCCGTGCCCACAAGGTCCGGTGGGGTGGTGGACGACGAGGTCCAGGAGGCAGTGATGGGTGTGTCAGGACCGATCCGCGTGGTGGTCGCCAAGCCGGGGCTGGACGGCCACGACCGCGGCGCCAAGGTCATCGCGCGCGCCCTGCGCGACGCCGGCATGGAGGTCATCTACACCGGGCTGCACCAGACGCCGGAGCAGGTGGTCGACACCGCGATCCAGGAGGACGCGGACGGCATCGGGCTCTCGATCCTCTCCGGGGCGCACATGACGCTCTGCGCGCGGGTGCTGGAGCTGCTGAAGGAGCGCGACGCGGAGGACATCAAGGTCTTCTGCGGCGGGATCATCCCGGACGAGGACATCGTCGAGCTCAAGGCGATGGGCGTCGCCGACATCTTCACCCCGGGCACGCCGACCACTGACGTCGTCGCCTGGGTCACGGCCAACCTCCGGGCCGCCGGCTAGCCGGCTCCCGCCCGTCAGGCGGCGTCCACGGGCACGGCCAGCTCGGCGAGCATCGCCTCGCGGAAGCGCAGGGTGCCGGCCAACCGGGCGAAGGTCTCGCCCCAGGCGGTGCCGGGCGCGGCGTCGGTGGCCAGTGCCTCGACGGCGTCGGCGGTCCGGGGGGAGAGCGCGCGCTCGGTCATGCCGAGCACCCCGCTGTGGCTCCACGGGTAGGCGCCGGACGCGGCGGCCCGGGCCAGTGCGGTCACCACGGCGGTGGAGAGCGGCGGCGTCCACGGGGTCGCGCAGGCACCGAGCAGCTGGAAGGCCTCGCCCAGGCCGTGCGCCTCGATGAAGGCGGCCGTCCAGGCGGCCCGTTCGGCGGGCGGGAGCACGGCGAGCAGCTTGGCGGGGGCGCCGGTGGTGCGGGCGCTCCGTGCGGTCCGGCCGGGACCGGGCAAGGGGGAGGGCGCGGGGCCGAGCAGCGCGCGCGCCCAGTCGGCGTCCTGCTGGCGGACGGCGGCCCGGGCCCAGGCTTCGCGCAGGTCGTCGGCCCAGGTGCTGCTGGTCTCGTCGATGGAGTCGCCGACCCGCAGGGTGAGCAGCCGGGCGGGCGCCAGGCCGGTGTGCCCCGGCCAGACGGCGAGCGGCGCGGCGGCGATCACCTCGCCGAACCACCAGGCCCGTTCGCCGCGCCCGGTGGGCGACTGGGGCGGTATGCCGTCGCGCTGCATGGCCGCGTCGCACTCGGCGGGCGGGGTGACCAGCAGGTGGGTGCCGTGCTCGGAGAGGTGGACGGCGGCGCGGGCGCGCTCGGCCATCCGGGCGGCGAGCGCGGAGCCGGGGAGCGTGGAGAGCAGCTCGGCGGCGGTGGCCCGGACGTTCTTGCTGCGGTCGCCGAGCGCCGCCTCCAGGAAGGGTTCGTCGGCGGGCGAGAGGCCCTCCTGGAGGGCGTCCAGGAACAGCAGCCGGTCCTCGGCGCGCTCGGTGGGCCAGGTGCTCCGCAGCAGGGCGAGGCCGGCGGCCGGCTCCCGGCGGCGGAGCAGGGTCAGATGGGTGACGCGCTCGGCGAACAGTCCCTCGTGCCAGAGGTGGTCGTCCCCGGTGGCCGGGCCGGGGCTCTCCGGCGCCCCGGCGGCGGTGCGCAGGACGAACCGCCAGTCCGGGTTGAGGCCGGCGAGCCAGCGGCCGAGCGGGCCGGCCAGCGCGACCGCGTCGGGGCGCAGCTCGCTGCGGGCCCGGGCGGCGTCCAGCAGGGCGGGGACGGTGGCGGCGGGCGGGCGGAAGCCGCGGGCGCGGGCGGTGGCCAGCCACTGCGGGAGCAGCTCGCCGAGGTTGGCGAGGACGCCGCCGCCGGTGCCGCGGCTGGAGAGCAGCAGGGCGAGGCGGCGGGCGGCCGGGGCCGGCAGTTCGGGGCGGCCGTCCTCGGGGGCGGGTGCCGCGGGCGGCCCGGCGGCGGGGGTGGGGAGCGCACCGGCGCGGCGGCGGACCGTCTCCAGCGCGGCGAGTTCGAGCAGCGCGGCGGCCGGGTCGGTGCGGTCGACCTCGTGGGCGTACGGGGCGGACTGGTCCGGCGCGGGGAGCGGGCGGCGGTCGGTGCCGAGCAGGGCGGCGGTGTGCAGGGACTCCCAGGGGTCGGGCACGGGGGCTCCTCCGGTGAGGCGGTCGGTCGACATCAGGCGGTGGTGAGGCCGATCGGGCGGCCGTCCGGGCCCCAGGCGGTGACGGGGGCGAAGCCGCGGTGGCCGTACTCGCCGAAGACGGTGAGCGGGCGCCCGGTGGAGACGGCGGCGAGACGCCAGAGGGCGGCCTCCGGGGTGGCGGCGCGGTGGACCGGGAGGGTGTGCCGTCCGTCGGTGAGGTGCCAGCCCTCGGGGGAGAGGACGGGGACGACGTCGGTGAGGGTGGTCGGCCAGGCGTCCAGCCAGGGGTCGTCGGCGACGGCGGTGCCGTAGCCGGCGACGGCCTCGGCGACGGTCAGACCGGTCGGCGGGCCGTCGGGGGCGGCCTCGGGGGCGCCGTACCGGGTGCCGAGGGCGGCCCGCAGCGGGCGGGCGCCGGGGTGGAAGGCCAGCTCGGCCTCGACCAGCCGGCCGGTGGGCAGGGCGAGGTCGGGGGCCTGACCGGGGCGGCCGAAGGCGAGCAGCAGGGCGGGCCGGCCGGTCTTGGCGCCGCGCAGCCAGAGCCGCCGGGTGGTGAGCCGGTCGTCGGAGCCCCCCTCCATCGGGGACGTCCGGCTGCCGAGGACCAGCCAGCGGTCGCGGACGGTGGGGCCGGCCAGCAGGTCGGCGGCGTCGGTGGTGTAGCCGAGCCTGGCGCGGACGGTGGCGGCGAGCGGCGCGGGCAGTTCGTCGACCCGGGTGGCGGCGGTGGCGAGCAGGTGGAGCATGGCGTATTCCTCCAGGAGGCCGTGGGGCGGGGCGGAGTCGAGCTCGCGGACACGGGTGGCCAGACCGGGTGCCTGGGCGTCCACCATGCGCGCGGCGACCTCCTCCCAGGGGCCGGCGGCGGACTGGTCGGCGAGGCCGTGCCGGACCCGGTCGGCCAGCCGCAGCCGCAGTTCGGCGGCGCCCGCCGCGACGCGGGCGGAGCGCTTCTCGGCGCGTCGGCGGGCGGCGGCCGGGTCGGCGGGGGTCTCCGCCTTCACGGCGGGCCGCTCGGCGCGGTCCTGGCGGTCCTTCAGCCACTCGGCGGCCCAGTCGGCGGGTTCGGCGGCGGCGGGCACGGCGTCGGGGGCGGAGCTCCAGAGCAGGAGGAGACCGAGCGCGTGCTTGCACGGGAACTTCCGGCTCGGGCAGCTGCACCGGTAGGCGGGCGTGGCGAGTTCGACGACCGTCCGGTACGGCGTGCTGCCGCTGCCCCGGCACTCGCCCCAGACCGCGTCACCGTCGGTGCCCGTGGCCGACCAGGGTGCGGGCGCCGAGAGCTTGCCCGCGGCCTTCTTCGAGGTGGCGTCGGGCGCCAGGGACAGGACGTGTTCGGTGCTCCAGCGATCCTCCATGCCGACGACGGTAGGCGGGGGGACTGACAGTCGGGCGGCCCGAACTGAGGTCCGGTCAGGATTGTCAGTGGTCCGGTGCAGGGTGGTTCCCGCAGGCCGGGACGCCGACCTGGCTCCCCCCGACGACTCGCCGCCCCGCCACCCGTGTGCCCGGCGGCCGACCCGAAGGAGTCCCGATGACCGACGTCACGACCGACGTCCTGCGGCAGCACGCCGAGGACGCCTTCGCCGCCGAGCTGGCCGCGCTGGCCGGGCAGGACGACCGTCCGCGTCCGGAGCGCTGGAGCCTGTCGCCGTGGGCGGTCGCCACCTACCTGTTGGGCGGCGAACTCCCGGACGGCACCGTGATCACGCCCAAGTACATCGGCCCGCGCCGGGTGGTCGAGGTCGCCGTCACGACGCTGGCGACCGACCGGGCGCTGCTGCTGCTCGGTGTGCCCGGCACCGCCAAGACCTGGGTGTCCGAGCACCTCGCCGCGGCGATCAGCGGTGACTCCACCCTGCTGGTCCAGGGCACCGCCGGTACCCCGGAGGAGGCTGTCCGGTACGGCTGGAACTACGCGCAGCTGCTCACCAACGGGCCCAGCCGGGAGGCGCTCGTGCCCTCGCCGCTGATGCGGGCGATGGCGGACGGGAAGATCGCCCGGGTCGAGGAACTGACCCGCATCCCGGCGGACGTCCAGGACAGTCTGATCACCATCCTGTCGGAGAAGACGCTGCCGATCCCGGAGCTGGGCTCGGAGACGCAGGCCGTCCGGGGCTTCAACCTGATCGCCACCGCCAACGACCGGGACCGGGGCGTGAACGAGCTGTCGAGCGCCCTGCGCCGCCGCTTCAACACCGTGGTGCTGCCGCTGCCGGGGTCGCTGGAGGAGGAGGTCGACATCGTCACCCGCCGGGTCGAGCAGCTCGGCCGCTCCCTGCAACTGCCCGAACTGCCGGGCGGCGCCGAGGAGATCAGGCGCGTGGTGACCGTGTTCCGGGAGCTGCGGGCCGGGATCACCGCCGACGGCCGGACCAAGGTGAAGACGCCCAGCGGCACCCTCTCCACGGCCGAGGCGATCTCGGTGGTCACCAACGGCCTGGCACTCGCCGCCCACTTCGGCGACGGCGTGCTCCGGGCCGGCGACGTCGCCGCCGGCGTGATCGGTGCCGTGGTCCGCGACCCCGTCGCCGACCAGGTGGTCTGGCGCGAGTACGTCGAGGGCGTGGTCCGCGAGCGGGACGGCTGGAAGGACTTCTACCGCGCCGCCCGCGAGAACGCCCGCTGACCAGCACGACCGGAACCGACATCGGGAGGGAGGGCGCGATGAGCGCAGAGGTGACGCTGCTCGGCGTACGGCACCACGGGCCGGGCTCGGCCCGCGCGGTGGCCGCCGCGCTGGAACTGCTGCGGCCGGACGCGGTGCTGGTCGAGGGCCCGCCGGAGGCCGATCCGATCCTCGGACTGGCCGCCGACAAGGAGATGGTGCCGCCGGTCGCCCTGCTGGCCCACGCGGCGGACGACCCGGCCCGGGCGGCGTTCTGGCCGTACGCCGCGTTCTCGCCGGAGTGGGTGGCGATCCGGTACGCGGCCGAACTCGGCGTCCCGGTGCGCTTCATCGACCTGCCGGCCGCCTACGGCTTCGCCGGCTCCGAGCCCTCGGAGCCCCCCGAGGGCGGCGCGGACGGGGGCGCGGACGGGGGCGTCGCGGAGGCGGACCCCGGCCTCCGGCGCGACCCGATCGCCAGGCTGGCCGAGGCGGCCGGCCACGACGACCCGGAGCGCTGGTGGGAGGACGTCGTCGAGCACCGGCTGCCCGGCGCCGACGCCCTCGCGCCCTTCGAGGCCGTCGCCGAGGCGATGACGGCGCTGCGCGAGGACGGCGGCGGCGTCACCCGGCACGACGAACAGCGCGAGGCGCACATGCGCCAGCAGATCCGCGCCGCCCGCCGGGCCGGCCACCGGCGGATCGCCGTGGTCTGCGGGGCCTTCCACGTCCCCGCACTAGCCGTCATGCCCACCGTGGCGCACGACCGGGCGGTGCTCGCCGGACTGCCGAGGAAGGTCCGGACCGAGATCACCTGGGTGCCCTGGACGCACCGCCGGCTCTCCCAGCTCAGCGGCTACGGCGCCGGGATCGTCTCCCCGGGCTGGTACCACCACCTCTTCCGGGCCGAGGGCGACCCGCTGCCCGAGTGGCTCACCCGGGCCGCCGGTCTGCTCCGCGCCGAGGACCACCCGGTCTCCTCCGCCCACGTCATCGAGGCCGTCCGGCTGGCCCGCGCGCTCGCCGTCATGCGCGGCCGCCCGCTCGCCGGGCTCACCGAGGCGCTGGACGCCGTCCGGTCGGTGATGTGCGACGGCTCGGACGTCGCCCTGGCCCTGGTCCGGGACCGGCTGGTGATCGGCGACGCGCTCGGCGAGGTGCCCGACGGCGCGCCGGCCGTCCCGCTCCAGCGCGACCTCACCCGCTGGCAGCGCACGTTGCGGCTCAAGCCCGAGGCCGAGCCGCGCGAGCTGGACCTCGACCTGCGCAAGGAGAACGACGCGGCCCGCTCCCGGCTGCTGCACCGGCTCCGCCTGCTCGGCGTCGACTGGGGCGTACCGGCGCGGTCCGCGGTGGCCTCCACCGGGACGTTCCGGGAGAGCTGGCGACTCTGCTGGCAGCCCGAGTTCGCCGTCCGGATCGCCGAGGCCGCCCAGTGGGGCACCACCGTCGAACGGGCCGCCGCCGGCAAGGCGGTCGGCACCGCCCGCGCCGCCGTCGAACTCGCCGAACTCACCTCCCTGGTGGAGTCCTGCCTGGTGGCCGGGCTGGCCGACGCGCTGCCCGAGGTGATGCGGGTGCTCGCCGACTGCGCAGCCCTCGACACCGACGTCGTCCACCTCGCCCGCGCGCTGCCCGCCCTGGTCCGCGCGCTGCGCTACGGAGACGTCCGGGGCACCGACCACGGTGCGCTCGACGAGGTGGCCGGCGGGCTCGCCGACCGGATCTGCATCGGTCTGCCGCCCGCCTCCACCGGCCTGGACGCGGCGGGCGCGGCACTGATGCGCGGCCACCTCGACGAGGTGCACGGCGCGATCGGCCTGCTGGACGAGGCCGGCGGCCTCGCCGACCGGTGGGCCGACACGCTGCGCGCGCTCGCCCGGCGCGAGCCGGCGGGCGGACCGGCCACCGGTGTCCCCGGCCTGCTCCGGGGGCGGGCCGTCCGGCTGCTGCTGGACGACGGCCGGCTCGACCCGGAGGAGGCCGGCCGGCGGCTCGGCCTGGTCCTCTCCGCCGCCGGCAGCCCGGCGGACGCGGCCGGTTGGATCGAGGGCTTCCTCACCGGCGGCGGCGCCCTGCTGCTCCACGACCCGCGCCTGCTGGGCCTGCTCGACGCCTGGCTGGCCGGCGTGTCGGTGGACACCTTCACCGACGTGCTGCCCCTGCTCCGCCGGACCTTCGCCACCCTGGAGACGGGCGTCCGCACCACCGTGGGCAGCCGGGTGGCGGCCGGACCGCTCGACGCCGAACCGGCCGGACCGGCCGACGGCACGGTCGAGCTGGACCCGGCCAGGGCGCAGGCGGCCCTGCCCGCGGTCGCCCTGCTGCTCGGCCTGGCTCCGGCCCCGGACCGCCCCGGCCACCGGCCGAGGATCCCCCGGCAGGCCGGGGCCCGCGACACCTGATCCGCGTTCGACCGCGAAGGAGCACCCGATGGCAGCCACCACCGCAGGCACCACCCCCGGTGCCACCCCCCTCGACGCCGACGAGCGGCTCCGCCGCTGGCGACTGGTCCTCGGCGGCGAGGCGGACGGCACCGGCCGGACCCTGCGCGGCCGGGACGCCGCGATCGACGGCGCGCTCGCCGCGCTCTACCGGGGCACCCCGGAGGAGGGCCGCGCCGTCGGCCGGACCGGCCGGCGGGCCGCGGGCCTGGGCGGCTCGGCCCCGCAGGTGGCCCGCTGGCTGGGCGACATCCGGGAGTACTTCCCGGCCACCGTCGTCCAGCTGATGCAGCAGGACGCCATCACCCGGCTCGGGCTGGAGCAGCTGCTGCTGGAGCCGGAGATGCTGGAGGCCGTCGAGCCGGACGTCCACCTGGTCGGCACCCTGCTCTCGCTCAAGCACGCGCTGCCCGAGACCACCCGCGAGACCGCCCGCGCGGTGGTCGGCAAGGTCGTCGCCCGGCTGGAGCGCCGGCTCGCCGACCGCACCCGGGCCACCCTCGGGGGCGCGCTGGACCGCAGCGCCAGGGTCAACCGGCCGCGCCACCGCGACATCGACTGGGACCGCACCGTCCGGGCCAACCTGAAGAACTACCTCCCCGAGTACGGCACCGTCGTCCCCGAGCGGCTGGTCGGCCACGCCCGGGCGCAGCGCGCGGTGAGGAAGGACGTCATCCTCTGCATCGACCAGTCCGGCTCCATGGCGCCTTCGGTGGTGCACTCGGCGGTCTTCGGCGCGGTGCTCGCCTCGATGAAGAGCCTCGACACCCGCTTGGTCGTCTTCGACACCTCGGTGGTCGACCTCACCGAGCAGCTGGCCGATCCGGTCGACGTGCTGTTCGCCACCCAGCTGGGCGGCGGCACCGACATCAACCGCGCGCTCGCCTACTGCCAGTCCAGGATCACCCGGCCGTCGGAGACGATCGTGGTGCTGATCAGCGACCTCTACGAGGGCGGCATCCGGGACGAGATGCTCAAGCGGGTCGCCGCGATGAAGGCGGCGGGGGTCCAGTTCATCGCGCTGCTGTCGCTGTCCGACGAGGGCGCGCCCGCCTACGACCACGCGCACGCCGCCGCCCTGGCCGCACTGGGAGCCCCGGCCTTCGCCTGCACGCCCGACGTCTTCCCGGAGATCATGGCCGCGGCGATCGAGAAGCGCCCGGTCCCGGTCCCGGACCAGGGGGCGTGAACGAGGCGCGTGAACGAGGGACGTGATCGGGGGCCGGACCAGGGGGGGCGTTAACGCTGCGGAGCCGGGTTCACCCGGACGAGGGAAGGAGTGGCACGGCTCGGCTGACCCGCCGGTCAGAGCGCCCGGCGTGCGCCCGTAGGCTTTCTGTGATGGTTCTCACCAAAGACGGGCCGGTCCCGGGCGAAACACGCCCGTCGTACGGCGATAACCTGCCAGACGGACGTGACGCGCGTGTTGATTGACGTGTGCGCCCGTGGCTGTGTGGGCCGCAAGGCCGTACCTCTGCGTACCCGCACCGCCCCGACGACCCGCAGCGAAGATCCTGCCGTGGCACGCTCGTAGAGACACAATCCGCGACCACGAACAAGGACAAACACGTGGACCTGTTCGAGTACCAGGCGAGGGACATCTTCGCCAAGCACGGCGTGCCCGTGCTTGACGGTGATGTCATCGAGACCGCCGCAGACGCTGCCGCCATCGCGGAGCGCTTCGGCGGCCGCGCCGTCGTCAAGGCTCAGGTGAAGGTGGGTGGCCGAGGCAAGGCCGGTGGCGTCAAGCTCGCCGCCGACCCGGCGGACGCCGTCGCCAAGGCCGGGGCGATCCTCGGCATGGACATCAAGGGCCACACCGTTCACAAGGTGATGCTGGCCCAGACCGCGGACATCAAGGAGGAGTACTACGTCTCCTTCCTGCTCGACCGCACCAACCGCACCTTCCTGGCCATGGCCAGCGTCGAGGGCGGTGTGGAGATCGAGGTCGTCGCGGAGCAGAACCCGGAGGCGCTCGCGAAGATCCCGGTCGACGCCAACGAGGGTGTGACCCCGGAGAAGGCGGCCGAGATCGTCGCCGCCGCGAAGTTCCCGGCCGAGATCGCCGACCAGGTCGCCGATGTCCTGCAGAAGCTCTGGGTCGTCTTCATCAAGGAGGACGCCCTCCTCGTCGAGGTCAACCCGCTGATCAAGTCCGGTGACGGCAAGATCATCGCGCTCGACGGCAAGGTCTCCCTGGACGAGAACGCCGAGTTCCGCCAGCCGGAGCACGAGGCGCTCGAGGACAAGGCCGCGGCCAACCCGCTGGAGGCCGCCGCCAAGGCCAAGGGCCTCAACTACGTCAAGCTCGACGGCGAGGTCGGCATCATCGGCAACGGCGCGGGTCTCGTCATGAGCACCCTCGACGTGGTCGCCTACGCGGGCGAGAACCACGGCGGCGTCAAGCCCGCCAACTTCCTCGACATCGGCGGCGGTGCCTCCGCCGAGGTGATGGCGAACGGCCTGGAGATCATCCTGGGCGACCCCGACGTCAAGTCGGTCTTCGTCAACGTCTTCGGTGGCATCACCGCGTGCGACGCCGTCGCCAACGGCATCGTGCAGGCCCTGGAGCTGCTCGCGTCGAAGGGCGAGGCCGTCACCAAGCCGCTCGTCGTCCGCCTCGACGGCAACAACGCGGAGCTGGGTCGCAAGATCCTCGACGACGCCAACCACCCGCTGGTCCAGCGCGTGGACACCATGGACGGTGCGGCCGACCGCGCCGCCGAGCTGGCCAACAAGTAAGGAAGGGGACTTTCACACCATGGCTATCTTCCTTACCAAGGACAGCAAGGTCATCGTTCAGGGCATGACCGGCTCCGAGGGCATGAAGCACACCCGCCGCATGCTCGCCTCCGGCACCCAGATCGTCGGCGGTGTCAACCCGCGCAAGGCCGGCACCACGGTCGACGTCGACGGCACCGACGTGCCCGTCTTCGGCACCGTCGCCGAGGCCATCGAGAAGACCGGTGCCGACGTCACCGTCATCTTCGTGCCGCCGAAGTTCACCAAGGACGCCGTCGTCGAGGCCATCGACGCCGAGATCGGCCTGGCCGTCGTCATCACCGAGGGCGTCCCGGTGCACGACACCGCCGCCTTCTGGGCCCACGCCGGCTCCAAGGGCAACGTGACCCGGATCATCGGCCCGAACTGCCCCGGTCTGATCAGCCCCGGACAGTCGAACGCCGGCATCATCCCGGCCGACATCACCAAGGCCGGCAAGATCGGTCTGGTCTCGAAGTCCGGCACCCTGACCTACCAGCTCATGTACGAGCTGCGCGACATCGGCTTCTCCTCGGCCGTGGGCATCGGCGGTGACCCGGTCATCGGCACCACCCACATCGACGCCCTCAAGGCGTTCCAGGAGGACCCGGAGACCGAGCTCATCGTCATGATCGGTGAGATCGGCGGCGACGCCGAGGAGCGTGCCGCGGCCTACATCGCCGAGCACGTCACCAAGCCGGTCGTCGGCTACGTCGCGGGCTTCACCGCCCCCGAGGGCAAGACCATGGGCCACGCCGGCGCCATCGTCTCCGGCTCCTCGGGCACCGCCCAGGCGAAGAAGGAGGCCCTTGAGGCCGCCGGTGTCAAGGTCGGCAAGACGCCGTCCGAGACCGCCCGCCTGGCGCGTGAGCTGTTCAAGGGCTGACGCTCCTGCTCATGTCGAGCGCCCCCGTCCGGTGATCCGGGCGGGGGCGCTCGCCTTTTCCGGGGCCGTCGCCCGGCCCCGGCTGCCGGGGTTCAGCGACCGGCCGCGCACGGGTGCAGTGCCCAGTCGTGGCACGGGTGGGGACCGACGGCCACCGTGCCCGGCGGCGGCAGCGCCTCGGCCGCCCGCCCCGCCGTCGGCGGCCGGTACGGATCGTCGGGCCGGGGCGGCGGCGGATCCATCACCACCGGCTCCAGGCCCGGGGTCGGCGAGCACCAGAGGCTGCGGATCCCGGAGGGCGCCCCGTCCGGGAGCAGCGGGAGCAGCGCCTCGGGCTCCGTCGCGAGCGTCGGGACCGGCGCGCAGAGCACCGGCGGCGGCGCATCGGCCGGCCGGAACAGCTCCCCGGGCCCGCCGCCCGCGAGCGTCGCCGCCACCGCGCCGCCCACCGCCACCGTGAGCAGCGCCGCCGCCCCCGTCCGGCCCGCGTTCACCAGCCCGTGCCGGGCCCGCAGCAGCGGCACCGGCGGGCGGTGCGGCTCCGGGGCCCCGCGCACCGCCGCCCGGTGCAGCAGCCCGCTCAGCCGGTCGGCGAACCCGTCCGCCGCCGGGTCCGTCCCGACCAGGTCCGGCACCCAGTGCGCCAGCGACGTCCGGGCCGCCCAGACCCGGCCCTCGGCCGCCGCCACCGTCGACTCCACCTCGACCGCCACCGCGTCGGCCGGCAGGCCCAGGCCGTCGTGCAGCACCAGTGCCCGGCGCTGCGGGCGGGAGAGTCGCCGGAGCGCCTTCAGCAGCGCGCGGTCGCGGTCGGTGAGGCGGTCGTGGTCCGGGAGCACCGCCTGGGACTCGTCGGCCGGGCGCACCTTGATCCGCCGGTGCGGCAGTCGCCAGGCGTGCGCCCGCCGGGGCCCGCCCCGGTGCCACGGCGAGAGGGCCAGCTCGAACGCCCGCGTCCGCACCCACCGCTCCGGCGCGCCCGCCGCGACCACCTCCGTCCACCGCCGCCGCGCCTCCCCGAACGCGCGCCCGACGCAGTGCACGGCCCGGTGCTTGCAGGTGGTGAGCAGGAACGTCTGCTGCACGAGCCGGGTGTGCGTCCTCTCGTACAGCTCCTCGAAGGAGCCCGCGCCGGTGTCCGCGCCGGCGCCCTGGTCGACGGTCGGGTCGGTGTGCGGGCCGCTGACGGTGGGAGCGTCCGCGCCGGAGCCGGTGCTCGCCGCTGCCGGACGGCGCCCGTCGGCGGCCGGCGGCGGGCCGGCCTCGTCGGCGGACGCGGTGGGGATGCCCGCCGCCGGGCGTTCGGCGGGGCGGCGGCCAGGGGTGGTGGTCCCACCCTCCCCGGCCTGCGCGGGGGCGGCGGGCCGGGCGCCGGGGGCCGCCGACGGGTCGGCGGCGGGCCGATCGGGCCGCTTGCCCGGTGCGGCACCCGGTGCAGGGGCGCCGGGGCGCGCGGGGGCCGGCCCGGCGGCCGTCGGCTCGTCGTCCTTGCCGTCTTTGTCGTCCTTGCAGGCTTTGCCGGTGCCGGTGCCGGCCGACTGCTTCCCGGGGGCCGGGGAAGACCCGGCCGCCGGGACGGCCC
>NZ_JBHXKE010000163.1:0-21680 GCF_042722765.1 Kitasatospora sp. NPDC058406 | reverse complement strand
CGATCGCGCGCGACCTCATCCTCTGGCTGGCCGCCCGAAGCTTCCCAGGGCGGCCGACCAGGCACACCTTCGACGCCTTCTAAAACACGGCCTAGTCCATGCCGGGGCGCGCACACAAGAGGCCGGGCCACACGAAGTAGCCCGCCCCACTGAGGAACTGGTGGAGCGTCAGGCGGTCGGGCTGCGGAGCACGTACTGCAGAACGCCGCCGTCGCGGTAGTGGTCCGCCTCACCGGGGGTGTCGATGCGGACCACCGTGTCGAACTCGACCGGGCCCGCGGTGACCTTGACGGTCTTCGGGGTGCGGCCCTCGTTCGGCTCGGGCACACCGGTGAAGGAGAAGGTCTCCCTGGCGGAACCGGCCGAGGGCGGCCGTACCCGGCGCATCCGCACCATCGCCAAGTCCCGCCTGCCGGTCGCCCGTCGCCGGTCGCCGACGCCACCCGAAACGGATCGCTGAGGAGCTGCGCGGCGGCGGCCGGGCCCCCACCGCCTCCGCGAGCAGTCGGACGGTTCGCGCCGACAGGCGCCGGCGGCGCGGCCTCGCTATCGGGCAGCCTCCCGGGTCCAGACACCTTCGGGGTGCTCGTCGACGGGAAGTCGTAGGTCGGGCTGCGCGCGGCAGCCGGGGCTGGCCTGCTCGTCCGAGGGCCAGCGGTGTTCCCGGTCGGGCCAGAGCAACTGGACGACGGGGACCGGGGTCTGTCGGTAGAAGCCGACGAACGTACCGAGCAGTGGATAGTGCCAACTGGGATCCACCGGTTGGCATCGGAGCCGGTAGCCCTCGATGACGTCCGGGAGCAGCGTGCCGGGCTCCGTCGATGCCCCGTCGCGAACCCGGACGGCGGCACTGCCGACCCAGTGCATCAGGCCGTCCAGTTCCAGGCCGAACATGGCGACCTCCGGGACCCGGTAGGAATGCCACAGGCCGACGGTGAAGGCCCAGTCGGGGACTTCACCTCCGCCACCCACGCCGACCACGTGGCAGCCGTGCTCGCGTACGTGCGTCATCTCGGAAGCCCAGCGCTTCGCGCGCCGCCGCCGTGCGCGGAAGGTCGCGGAGGCGGCGGGGTCACAGAGCACACAGGGGCACGGGGGAGTCGCGGCGAGGTCGGTCACCCGGGTATCCAAGCAGATCAGGATGCGGCTGATCACGATGTATGGAGTTGCTCCGCCGGCGGCCGCAGATCCCGTTCGGGATCCATCTCACGCTGGTGTGCGAGATGCCCGACCTCCCGTGGGAGCCGTTGATCGCCAAAGAACGCGTGACCTCACTGCTGGACCCTGCGGGCGACCTGTTCTCGCCGATATCTGTCGGCCGGGCGACCCTGCTCGGCCAGGCCCGGCTCGATGAGGTCGAACCGGAGTTCCGCGCCCAGATCGATGCCGTCGCCGACGCCGGGCTCACGCCGACCCATCTGGATTTCCATTGCCTGGCCGACGGCGGCCGGAGCGACATCCTCGACCTGACCACCGTGCTGGCGGCGGAGTACTCCCTCGCGGTCCGGGTCTGGCTCGAACCCGGGCGCCGGGTGATGCGGGGACGCGGGCTGCCGGTCGCCGACAACGACTTCCTGGACAGCTTCTCCCTCTTCTCCCTCGGCATCGAAGGAAAAGCGGCTCGATACGCTCAGATGCTGCGTGACCTGCTGGCCGGGCTCAACGAGTGGGCGGCACATCCCGGCCTGGGAGACAGGGAGTCGCAGGCCGTCGACGGTGGCTGGCTCGTGCGGCGGACGGACTACGAGTTCCTGACATCCCCGCAGGCCCGTGAGGTCCTCCAGCAGGAGGGCATAGCCGTGATCGACTATCGCACGATTCAGCGAGTCTGGTCCCAGGGCGTGAGCCTTCGATGACCGAAGCGGCCTGTCGTCTCCGCGGACGACAGGCCGTCCGCTGCCCGCGAGGTCGGCCCGCGACGGCCGGTTGTTCGGCCTGCGCGCTGGTGGTTGGCCGGAGATCGTTCCGTCGTGGTGCTGACTGACGGAGGTGGAGCAAGGCTGACACCCGCGTTCGCGGGGAGGGCGGCAAGCGCGCCGCCAGGGCAGGGCTGTGCGACGGCTGATCCCGTGCGGGCGGGTGCCACCCGCTCAGGCGCGGTGGTACTGGGCGGGGGCGGGTACCTCGCCGTCGAGTTCGGCGGCTGCGTGGCGGGCCCAGTAGGGGTTGCGCAGCAGCTCGCGGCCGAGCAGGACGGCGTCGGCACGGCCTTCGGCGACGACGGCCTGGGCCTGGGCGGGGTCGGTGATCAGGCCGACGGCCGCCACGGGGAGGCCGATCTCGTTGCGCACGGCCTCGGCGAAGGGCACCTGGAAGCCGGGTGCGGCTTCGATCCTGGCGTCGGGGACGATGCCGCCGGTGGAGACGTCCAGCAGGTCGACGCCGTGTGCCTGGAGCTCCTTGGCGAGGCGGACGGTGTCCTCGGAGGTCCAGCCCTCGCGGCCGTCCTCCGGGTTCTCGGTGAGCCAGTCCGTCGCGGAGACGCGGAAGAAGACGGGCAGCTCCTCGGGCCACACCGCGCGCACCGCGTCGACGACCTCCAGGGCGAACCGGATACGGCCCTCGAAGGAGCCGCCGTAGCCGTCGGTGCGGCGGTTGGTGTGGGGGGAGAGGAACTCGTGGATCAGGTAGCCGTGGGCGCCGTGGATCTCGGCGACCTGGAAGCCGGCGTCGAGCGCGCGCCGTGAGGCGTCGGCGAACTGCTGCACGATCCGGCCGATCTGCTCCTCGGTGAGTTCCTCCGGCGTGGTGTGCGTGGGGGAGAAGGGCACGCTGCTGGGGCCGACCGGCGCCCAGCCGTGGGGCTCGTCCGCGGCGAGGGCGCGCCCGCGGTCGACCCAGGTCCGCTCGGTGGATGCCTTGCGACCGGCGTGGGCGAGCTGGATCGCGGGGACGGTGCCCTGCGACTTCAGGAAGGCGGTGATCCGCCGGAAGGCCGCGGCCTGCTCGTCGTTCCAGATCCCGAGGTCGTACGGGCTGATGCGGCCCTCGGGGCTGACCGCGGTGGCTTCCGTGATGATCAGCCCGGTGCCGCCGACCGCGCGCGCCGCGAGGTGGGTGAAGTGCCAGTCCGTCGGAACACCGGCCGCGTCCCCGTCCGGCGTGGCGCTGTACTGGCACATCGCCGGCATCCAGATCCGGTTGGGGATGGTCAGCGCCCGCAGGGTGTACGGGGTGAAGAGGGTGGTGCTCATGTCGGACTCCCGGTGGGTCGGCGGCGCCAGGGGACGGGGGCGCTCTCGCAACTGGTTGCAGCTGCAATTTATGTCACCGAAGATAGTTGCATACGCGGGCATCTTGCAAGAGCCTGCCGCGCGACCTCGCCGCACACCCGGGCGCCGCCGCCGAGACGGGCAGACCGCCGACCAGGATCCGTCGCTGGACGACTCGATGCTCGAGCGGGCTGCGATCTGGAACCCACGGCCGAGGGTGCGCCCCGTTGCTGGTCGGTGGCGGCGTTCCGTTCCTTCCCGGCACGGGCGCGGGTGGATCTCGAACTCGTCGAGACCCGCACCTTCGGTGGGAACAGGTCGGGCCCGTCGAAAAAAATATGTCGACATCGGTTGCGTGATCGGGGACGCTTCGCGCGATGACCGGAATCGACGACACGCCGCCCGCGTGGGACGAGCGCACCCAGCTCACCACGTTTCTCGACTACACACGTGACACCGCCCGCGCCAAGTGCGACGGTGTCTCCGCGGAGAACGCCCGCAAGGCGCTCCTGCCGGGCTCACCGCTGATGACCATGAGCGGATTGATCAACCACCTCCGCTGGGTCGAGTACTACTGGTTCCAGGTGGTCTTCCTCGGCGAGGAGGACCGGGGCCCCTGGACCGATGAGGACCCCGACCGCGAGATGCGTGTCGCCGTTGACTTCCCGCTCACGCAGTTGCTCGACGAGTACGCCGAACAGAGCGCCCGCTACCGCGAACTGGTCGTCGGGAACAGCCTGGACACCAAGGCCGAGGGAGTCGTCCGCGACGGTCTCCATGTCGACCTCCGCTGGATCCTCCTTCACCTCACCGAGGAGACGGCCCGCCACAACGGCCACCTGGACATCCTGCGCGAGATGCTCGACGGCCGGACCGGCGGCTAGTGCTGCGGCCGGGACGGTTCGCCGCGGTCGGGAGACGGCTCGCGGGACGAGCGCGGTCCGCGAGGGGACTGGTATTACTGGTGTATGCAGGAAGAAACCGCGCGGTCCGCGATCGACACGTTCATCTCCGCGTTCAACGCCTCGGACGACAGCTACGTGATTGCGCTGCTCTCCCAGGCCCTGACCTCGGACGTGGTCTTCTGGGGACCGTTGGGCCGCAGTGAGGGGATCGAGGCGGTCGAGCGGTTCGTGCTGGACATCCGGCGCCACCCCGCGGGGACCGGCACGATGGTGCGCTGTTCGGCGGTGGACATGCCGGACGAGTGGGCCCGGTACAAGTGGATCTTCACGACGCCGGACGGAGGCCCCCGCCTGGCGGGAACGGACGTCGTCCATCTGCGGCGGAGCCTCATCGACCAGGTCATCGTCTTCGCGGGGGAGATCGAGCCGTCCGCCTCCTGAGTCGTCCTCCTCCGGCGCCGCCCTTCTCCTGAACCGGACCCGTTCGGGGCTCCGGGGCTGCCCGGCCGAGATCGTCCTCACTGCGCCTCGGTCGTCCGCGCCTGGCCACGAGCGGACCGATGATGCGCTGGGGCTGTGTCCGCCCCGACGGGCGCCCGGACGCTCCACGGCCCGCGGCACCCGCGAGCGTGTGTCCCGTCTCCCTCCGGTCGTTCGCGCGTGAGGGCGGATCCGGCTCCACCGCCCCGGTACGGACCCCGCCCCGCGCGGCGCCGAGGAGTCCACTGTTTGTTCGTCCCCGGCGAACTGATGCATGATGAGGACGACCCGAGCCGATCAGGGTCCGAACCTTGAACTGCGTGGTGGTGGTGGATGGCGGGCGGCACCCCTCGGCGGGGGCTGCGCGGGCTGGTCGGCCGGCGGGGCGAATGCGGAGCGCTGGACCAGGTGATCGCCGGCGCCCACGGGGGCCGGGGCCAGGTGCTGGTGCTGCGGGGCGAGCCGGGAGTCGGCAAGTCCGCCCTGGTGGAGTACCTGGCGGGCCGTGCGACAGGGTGTCAGGTCCTGCGGGCCGTCGGCGTCGAGTCCGAGATGGAGCTCGCGTTCGCAGGGCTGCACCAGCTGTGCGTGCCCCTGACGGGGAACCTCGACCGCATTCCCGGCCCCCAGCGCGACGCCCTGTCCGTAGCGTTCGGCCTGAGTGTGGGGAGCACGCCGGACCGCTTCCTGGTCGGCCTGGCGGTGCTCAGCCTGCTGGCCGAGGCGGCGGAGGAGCAGCCGCTCGTCTGCGTCGTCGACGACGCCCAGTGGCTCGACCAGGTCTCCGCCCAGACGCTGGCGTTCGTCGCGCGACGGCTGCTGGCGGAGCGGGTGGCGCTGGTGTTCGCGGTGCGCGGGTCGGCGCCCGCCGCAGGTGGTGACCCCTTCCGGGGGCTGCGCGAGGTCGAGGTCCGGGGGCTGCGTGACGACGACGCGCGGGTGCTGCTGGACTCGGTGGTGCCCGGACGGCTGGACGAACGGGTCAGGGACCGCATCGTCGCCGAGACCCGCGGCAACCCGCTGGCTCTGCTGGAACTGACCCGGGGGCTGACCGCGGCGGAGCTGGCCGGCGGGTTCGGGCGTCCGGACGTCCGCCCGCTGGCGAGCCAGATCGAGCAGGCGTACCTGCGGCGCATCGGATCGCTGCCGGCCGCGGCGCAGCGGTTGTTGCTGGCGGCGGCGGAGCCGGTGGGTGACGTGCCGCTGCTGAGGCGGGTCGCCGAGCGGCTCGACATCGACGCGCACGCGGCGGGAGCGGTCGAGGCGGCGGGACTGGTCGAGTTCGGTACGAGGGTGCGTTTCCGCCACCCGCTGGTGCGCTCGGCGGCCTACCGTGCCGCCGACCCCACCGTGCGCCGGGACGTGCACCGCGCGCTGGCCGAGGCGACCGATCCCGATGCAGATTCGGATCGTCGGGCCTGGCACCGCGCTCACGCGGCGCTCGAACCCGACGGGGCGTTGGCGGACGAGCTGGAGCGGTCGGCGGGCCGGGCCCAGGCCCGTGGCGGGATCGCGGCGGCAGCGGCGTTCCTGAGACGTGCGACCGAGCTGACGCCCGACGCGGGCCGTCGTGGAACGCGGGCGGCCGCGGCCGCGCAGGCCGCCTTCGACGCGGGCTCCCCGGACGCGGCGCTCGACCTTCTCGCCGCGGCGCGGCTGAGCCCGCTGGACGAGGCGCAGCAGGCCCGACTGGCGCGTTTGCGGGCCCAGTTGGCCTTCGCCCGCCGACGTGGCGGGGAGGCGCTTCCGCTGCTGCTGGATGCGGCCGGCCGGCTGGGGCGGGTCGACGACGCGCACGCGCGGGAGGCGTACCTCGATGCCGTCGGGTCGGCGGTCTTCGCCGGGCGGCTGCGGGAGCGCGTCGGCGTGCGGGAGGTTGCCGCGGCCGCCCGGACGGCGCCGCCGGGGGCGCAGCCGCCGCGGCCGACGGACCTGCTCCTCGACGGCCTGGTGACCTGGTTCGCCGACGGCTGCGCCGCAGGGGGGCCGCTGCTGAGGTCCGCGCTGGGGGCGTTCCGGCAGGCCGCCGGAGACGAGGGGGCGGAGGTCATGCGCTGGCTCTGGCTGCTGTGGCTGGTCGCCGGTGAGATGTGGGACGACGAGACGTGGCACCGGCTGACCGAGCACGCGGTCAGGTCGGCGCGCGAGACGGGGGCTCTGAACTTCCTTCCGCTGGCGCTCGGTTACCGGGCCGCGCTGTCCGTGCACACCGGTGACTTCGACCTCGCCGCGGAGCTCGTCGACGAGGCCGACACCCTCGCGGAGGTGACCGGTCACTCGCCGATGGCCTATCCGTCGCTCCTGCTCGCGGCCTGGCGCGGCGAGGGGGAGCACGTCGCGGAGGTGATCCGGAGCGCCGCCGTGGACGCCGTCTCGTGGGGCGAGGGGCGGGCGATCGGTGTCGAGCACTACCTCCTCTCGGTGCTGTACAACGGTCTCGGCCGGTACCAGGACGCCCTGTCCCATGCCGAACAGGCATTGGAGCACGAGGACTTGGCGGTCATCGGGTTCGCCCTCGCGGAGCACGTCGAGGCGGCGGTCCGCGCCGGTGCCCCCGAAGCGGCCGGGGCGTCGCTGCGCCGGTTGGCGGAGCGGGCCGACGCCGGCGGTACGGACTGGGCGCTGGGTGTCCTGGCCCTGTCCAGAGCGCTGGCGAGCGAGGGTCCGGCCGCCGACCGGCTCTACCGCGAGGCCGTCGAGCGCCTCGGACGCGGCCGGATCGCCGTCCACCTCGCCCGCGCCCACCTGGTGTACGGCGAGTGGCTCCGACGCGAGAACCGGCGGGTCGAGGCGCGCGTGCACCTGCGCACCGCTCACGAGATGCTGGGGCGCTTCGGAGCGGGTGCCTTCGCCGAGCGGGCCCGACGTGAACTCCTCGCCACGGGCGAGACGGTGCGACTCCGTCCGGCCGACGCGGGCGACCTGCGCGAGGCCCTCACGGCCCAGGAGGGGCAGATCGCCCGCCTGGCCGCCGACGGCCTGACGAACTCCGAGATCGGCGCCGAACTGTTCATCAGCCCCCGCACCGTGGAATGGCACCTGGGCAAGGTGTTCACCAAGCTCGACGTCAAGTCGCGCAACAGGCTCCGCGCCGCGCTGGCCGGCCCCTGACGGTCCGGGCACCGACCGCCCCCGGGGGAGACCCGGGGGTGGACCGGGGATTTCCCGGGCGCCGGGCGGTGGGCCGGGGCGGCAGCGTGTGTGCACGGCGGCATCGACGGGATGCCGGTGTGAAACGGAGCCGTGGTGACCGTGTCCGACGACCTGTCCGCGACGTGTACACATCCCCAACAGCGCGCCGGGGAGGATACGTTGGACGAGGCCGCAGCCGTCTTCGAGGGGCTGCGCCCGTACCTCTTCGGCATCGCGTACCGGATGCTGGCCAGCGCGGTCGAGGCGGAGGACGTGGTCCAGGACGTGTGGCTGCGCTGGCAGCGGACCGACCGCTCGGCGGTGGTCAGCCCCGTGGCCTTCCTGTCGCGCGCCACCGCCCGGATGGCCATCAACGTGGTCCAGTCCGCCCGCTCGCGCCGGCAGATCTCCCTCGGCCCCTGGCTGCCCGAGCCGGTCGACACCGCCGCCGACCCCGAGGCCGACCCGGAGGCCGGTGTGCAGCGGGCCGAGGAGCTGGAACTCGCGCTGCTCCTGGTCCTGGAGAGGCTCACGTCCAGGGAGCGGGCGGTGTACATCCTGCGCGAGGCCTTCGAGTACTCCTACGCGGACATCGCCGACATGCTGCGTCTCAGCGTCGTCAACGTCCGCCAGATCGTGAGCCGGGCCCGGCGTGCCCTCGCGGAGGGGCAGCGGGAGACGGCGGACGCGCGGGAGCTCCGGGCGCTGCTGGAGGCCTTCGTCGCGGCGGCCCGGACCGGCGACGTCGGCTCCCTGGAGTCGCTCCTGGTCCCGGCGCCGCCGGGTGGTGGCCCGCGGGTGGTGCTGCGCGCTCACGGGGCCAGTCGCGCGACCTGCGAGCCGGCCATCAGGAAGGCGCCGACCGCGAAGTCGGCGGTGGTCTCGTAGGTGATCGGCCGGCTCGATTCCGGGCGGTCCCCAATGCCCTGGACCCAGCCCAGCCGTCCGTCCGGGTGCACGGCGTCGCGCACGAGCGCGTTCCAGCCCCTGGCGAGGACGGGCAGGTAGGTGCTCCGGTCGATCAGGCCGGTGCGGATGGCGTAGGCCAGGCCGTAGCAGAACAGGGCCGTTCCGCTGGACTCCTTGCCGGGCAGGTGTCGCGGGTCGCCCAGGGAGGGGTTCCAGAAGCCGTCCGGGCGCTGCGAGGCCAGCAGGGCGCGGCTGATGCCCTGCATGTTCCACCGGTACTCCGGAGCCCGTTTGTCGGTGGAGGGGAGGACGGAGAGCACCTTGGCGTGGGCGGCGTAGGCCCACCCGTTGCCCCGGGACCAGAACACGGGCCTGCCGTCCGGCGACAGCCGGCCGGAGCCGCCGGGGGACCAGGTGCCGTCGCGGTACCAGAGCTCGTGCGTGTAGTCGTACAGCCCACCGCCCTGGACCCGTTTGGTGTGGTGGTACAGCGCGTACATCTTCGCCCAGTACGCGGTGTCGCCGCGCAGCGCGCCGAGCCGGGCCATCGAGGGCATCGCCATGTACAGGGCGTCCGCCCACCACCAGTCGTCCGTCTTCTCGGGCCGGTCGGTGTGGACCATCCGGTGCAGGGACGACTCGATGGCCGCGATCCGCTCCTCCCCGCCGCGTGCCTCGTGGAGGTCCAGGTACACCTGGCCGGCGTTGTGGTGGTCGGCGTGCCGCGTGGTCACACCGCCGGCGAGGCCGTAGTCGTGCTTCTCCGCCCAGGACTCGGCGTACGCGAGATAGCGTCGCTCGCCCGTCAGCCGGTAGGCGGCCAGGTCGCCGCTGAAGTAGGTGGCACGGGCCCAGAGGTTGTCACCGGGATCGGTGTGGGCGTTGATCCAGTGGTCGTTCACCCGGCGCACCGACTCCAGGACCGCGGCCCGGCCGGGCAGCACGTCGGCGGCGACCGCGTCCGTCAGGCTGGCCGCGGTGGCCGCGGTGACGGTGATGGCCGTGATGGCCGTGGTGGTGAGGGGGAGAGCGGAAGGGATCCGCAGGAAGGTCCGGCGTCGCACGGTGTTACCTCCGGCTGAGGGCTCTGCGGGCGGGGGAGCGGAGTCGGGCGCGGGCGAGGGGCCGCGCGGGCCGGGGCCCGTCGGTGGCCCTCGGTGGCCGTCGGCGACCTGGGCCGCCACGGTGCGGACGTGTGAACGGAGTTCCCCGGACCGCCCGTCGACGACGACCGCGCTCGCCACAGATGACCGTGCGGGACCGCCCGGTGTGACAGCCGGCGGCACCCGCGCCCGCCGCGACGGCCGACGCCCACCGGCGCGCGTCACAAACACGCCACCTGAGCTGTCAGTTGAGCGTGAAGCCGAAACCCACCACCAGACGGACCGTACGGCCGGCGGCCGTCGTCCTCACCGCCGCCCTCGCGCTCACCGCACTCGGCACCCGGCCGGCCGCCCCGGCCGTGCCCCCCGACAAGGTGACCTGGGTCATCCACAAGCTGGACGACGATCCCGCCCACCCGGGCGGAGCGTTCGGCAGGGACCTGTACTACTCCGCTGTCACCCAGATCCGCAACTGGATGGCGGGCCCGACGGTCCGCGGCGATGTGCGCCTGAGCCAGGCGGACAGCGACGGCATCATCGGCATCGACGTTCGCAATCACGCGAGTGCCCGGCTCGTCACGCTGTTCCTGAACCCCCACAGCGGGTACCTCACGGGCTTCCACACCCGCAACCAGGACGTGTACTACTTCAGCGACGCCAACCCGGACATGGTCTCGGAGATGAAGGGGTACGCGAGGTCGATCGGGGCGAGTACCCACCGGATGCACCTGTCCGGATCGTTCGACACGTGGTACGACGCAGC
The DNA here is from genome assembly GCF_042722765.1 of Kitasatospora sp. NPDC058406. NCBI lineage: Bacteria > Bacillati > Actinomycetota > Actinomycetes > Kitasatosporales > Streptomycetaceae > Kitasatospora > Kitasatospora sp. NPDC058406. The sequence goes on along the minus strand of NZ_JBHXKE010000163.1, from coordinate 11,176 downwards.
CACCGGCGGCGGCCTGCCCGCCCCCACGAGCATCGGCACCCGATCGTTCCGCGACATGGCCACGTCGCTGGGCAACTCGCCCGGGCCGGAGTACATCGACCGCTTCCTCCCCCAGACCGCCCAGTACCTGCTCGCCCTGAGCCCGGCCTACGCCCAGGCTCCCCACCTCACGCTCTTCCGCGACCGCGTGGGCGACGCCCTCGCCAACAGCACCTCCTCGGCGGTCGTCCTCGACAACCGCACCCGAGAGCTCCGCTCCAACTGGGAGAAGATCAACAACGACGCCCTGCTCAACATCCCCTTCCTGGCGGACGACCGGGCGGCAGGCGGCGCGGTCCTGCCCTACCCCGTCCACCTGGGACCCGTGAACGGCACGCTGCGCACCGTCTCCGACGTGGTCTCCACGCTCCGGATCCTCACGAACAACCAGGGACGCGAGATGCGGTAGGGGCCGCGTCGGGCGAAGGGCCCGGCCCGGGGAGAAGTTGCTCCCCCGGGCCGGGCCCTTCGTGCGGGCGGCGGGCCCGCACGGCCCGAGGCGGCCTGCCGCCCGCGGTCTCGGCAGGGCCGGCAGGAGCAACAGGGCCCGGCCGGACGTCGTAGCGACGTCCGGCCGGGCCCCGAGCCGGCTCGGCGGGCTCCGGCGGTCTAGCGGGAGGGCCCGAGGTACGGGGTCATCCGGATCTCCCGGTGGATGTCCCCCATGGTGCGGAGAGTCCCGTTGATCGGGCCGATCTCGAAGTTCTCCGGGAGCCGGGTCGCGGCCTCGGCGGCCCGGTGGTTCCTCCACCACTCCGCGTGCCGGGCGGCCCAGTTGGTCCAACGCGCCCAGGCGCGACGGACCTCCATCGACCCCTCGTCGTAGACCGAGGTCCTCGTCTCGTAGGTGGTCCGCCCCATCGCGCGGGCGACGTCGTCACGGAAGCTGGTCCAGCGCACGCCCAGTTCGTAGGCGGCGGCCAGGGTGCGCATGGCTTCCGCGATCTGGGGGAGGTGATCGTGGTGGGCACCGACGGTCATCCTCCAGAGGTACCAGCTGGCACTGCCGAAGTCCGCGGTGTTGAAGTTCCTCTGGAGCCCGACGCCCGACGCGTTGATCCGCTGCTCCCAGTCGCCCCAGCTGCCGTTCATCTGGAGCGGGAGGGCGCGGCCGTTCTGCGACAGGGCCAGTTGATGGATCTCCGAGATGACGCTGGGGGCGGCGTCCCGGAAGTAGAAGTAGGCGTTGTGGGCGGTCACGAACCCTGCGATGTAGAGCGACTGCGGGTTGATCAGGAGCGTGCCCCGCAGCTGGCTCAGTTCGCCCTCGATTTCGAGGACGATGAGCCCGCCCGCGTGGTCCTGGATCTCGCGGATGTCGCCGTCGAACGGGTGACCCGCGGCTTGACGGATGGCGGTGACGACGTTCGTGTACTCGGTTTCACCCGAGATGTCCGACGCGGCGTCTTGGATGATCTTGGTGTGCAGGTACCTCCACTGGCCGGGCCGGACATCCGCAGCTGCGGGTTGTGCCCAGACCCCAGTGGCGGCGACGGCGAGAGCGGCGACCAGGAACACCTTCAGACGGTGCGCGATCCTGCTCCGGCGGGTTCTTGCCAGCACGGCTTTCCGACCTCCAGCGGCTTCGGTGAGGTGAGAACGCGGCATGCGCCGCGTTCCACCCGACTGACCGCACAGGGCCGCGCGGTGTGACACGCGGCCCTTGGCCGCGGTGGCACCCGGCTCAGGGCGCGGTGGCCTCCCAGGCCGCCTCGATCATCCGGAAGACCTCGTCCACCGTGGCCCCGGGATCGTCCGCCCGGCAGCCCAGCGCGTAGGCGTCGATGGCGAACCGCGCGGTCGCCCGGCAGGCCGTCGCGCTCCGGGACAGGTGGGGATCGGCGGCCAGCGCCGCCGCCAGCGCCTGCGCGTGACGCAGGCTCATCGACTCCTCGTACTCCTGAAGGGCGGGTGATCCCTCGATCATGCGTCGGAGGGGGGCACTGCCCTCCGCCGTGCAGTGCCGCACCTGGGCCTGGACCTCGCGGTGCAGCGCCGGGATGAGCGGCTCGTGCGGAGGCCGGTCGGTCACCGCCCGCGTGAGGCGCTGCTCGAAGTCCCGGTCGCGCTCGAACACCAGCGCCTCCTTCGAGGCGAAGTGGGCGAAGACGGTGGTGACGGCCACGTCGGCCTCGGCCGCCACGTCGCGGATGCCCACGGCGTCGTACCCGCGCTCCAGGAAGAGGTGCAGCGCGGTGTCAGCGATCTTCTGACGGGTCGCGGCCTTCTTGCGTTCGCGGCGTCCGGGCGGCTCGATCATGTCCTGACACTACCAGGTAGGAATCCCTCACCGTTGTGAAACACTAACGGTTAGGGCTATCTTCGGTCGTATGAGGAAAATCAGCTTCGCCGAGTTCGGCGGTCCCGAGGTCCTGCACCTGGTGGAGGCCGAGGAACCCCACGCGAGCCCCGGTCGGATACGCATCGCCGTCCGGGCGGCGGGTGTCAACCCCGTCGACTGGAGGATCCGGGAGGGCCAGGTCCTGGGAGCCCATCCGGTCGAGCTGCCCGCCGGGGTCGGCCTGGACGCCGCCGGGGTGGTGGACGAGGTCGGCGAGGGCGTCGAAGGGATCGGGATCGGCGACCGCGTGTTCGGCGAGGGCGCCGACACGTACGCCGAATTCGCCGTGCTGTCGGCCTGGGCCCGGATGCCCGAGGGGCTGACCTTCGAGGAGGCGGCCGGCTACCCGTCGGTGGTGGAGACCGCGCTGCGCGTCATCCGCGAGGTCGGCGTGCGGCCCGGGCAGACGCTGCTGGTCAGCGGCGCGTCCGGCGGCGTCGGGTCGGCGGTGCTGCAGATCGCCCGCGCGCGCGGCATCGCGGTGATCGGCACGGCCGGGGCTGCGAACCAGGACTACCTGCGCGGCCTGGGCGCCCTCGCCACGACCTACCACGACGGCTGGGTCGAACGGGTGCGGCACCTGGGCCGGGTCGACGCGGCCCTCGACCTGGCCGGCTCGGGCGTGATCCGCGAACTCGTCGAGCTGACCGGGGACCCGCGCAAGGTCGTCTCCATCGCCGACCTCGGTGCGCCGCAGCTCGGCGTCCGGTTCTCCGGCGTGGCCGGGAGCGTGCCGGACGCGCTCGCCGAGGCCGTCGACCTCATCTCCCGGGGCAGGCTCCACATCCCGGTCGAGAAGTCGTACCCGCTCACCGAGGCGGCGGCGGCGCACGCCGACAGCCGCGCCGGCCACACCCGCGGGCGCCGGGTCCTGGTCGTCTGAGCCGCCGCCCGCCGCCCGCCGCCCGCTGCCCGCTGCCCGCCGCCCGCCCTCCCGCCGCCGGCGTCCCGCGTCGGCTGCCGGCCGGGAGAGTTCGAGGCGCACGGGGCGAACCGGCGGCAGGGCGGTCCGTCGTACGGGTGGCGCGAGGCCCGCGCCACCCGTACGAGCGGGCTCAGCCGAGCAGTTGGTACTTCGTGGACGGGACGCCGGGGTTGTAGCTGCAGTCCGTGGTGGTCGTCTTCAAGCTGTACGTGAAGCCGGCCGGGACGACGCAGGCCCACAAACCGTTCACCGGGACCCGGATGCGGAAGGTCGTCGAGGGCACGCTCGGCTGCTGGCTGCAGCCGTAGGTGTAGGTGATCAAGTCGTAGGTGAAGCCCGGCGCCTGACGGCACGAGGTCAGCCCGTCGACCGGGGTGCGCAGGTGGAACCGGGGTGCGGTCCAACTGCCCGAGCTGCACTGGGTGTCCTGGACGACCTGGTCGAAGACGTAACCGGCGGGCACGGTGCAGGCCCAGACGCCGTCCAGGCCGGTGACGGCCGTGGTGGAGGTGGTCGCGGCGGTCGCGCCCGCTGCTCCGGAGAGCAGCAGCGTCAGGGCGGCGAGGGCGGCGAGCAGCAGACGGACCGGGCGGGTGCGTGAGGTGCGTGCGGCGGACATGAGTCTCCCGAGGTGTGGTCGGTGGCATGGGGTCGCACGGTGCTTCGGGGCGCGGATTCACGCCCGCTGCCGGTTCTAGCACGCGGATCCGGCCCGGCGCCCGGGTCGGCGGACCGGAACGGTAGACATGTCCATGACCGTCCACCGGGAGGTGCGGCGGGGCTCCGGACGGCCTCGGTCGAGCACCGTCGTCCGGGGCTGCCCCGCCTGGCGTAGGCCGATGCCGGACCGGGTTCGAGGTGCGGGCTGTGGTGCCCGGCTCCGCCCGAGAGGGGTCCGTCCGGGTCCGCCGGAACGAGGGTCCGGGCCCGTCACTGCCCCTTGACGAGCCGCTCCTGACCGGAGACGGCAGGGACCGTCCAGGACGGGTGGGTGTTGACCTGGGTCACGGTGGCCCCGGCCAGCGTCTTGTAGCGGGTCGCGATCCTCTCGGCCTCCCCGACGGGCAGCGCCCCGCCGTGCTCCTCGGCTCGCGCGATCGTCTCCTCCGGCCCCAGGTCCCGGTTGGCCAGCACGATCGCGTTGACGGCCGGCCGGCGCATCCGGTCGTAGCGGCGGAGCGCGGCCTCGGCGTCGTCGTCACGGGCCAGGCACCAGGCCAGCACGCGGCCGTCGACGACGGACTGCGAGCCGCCGTTCATGCCCATGGGGAACATCGGGTGTGCGGCGTCACCGAGGAGGGTGACCCGTCCGAAGCTCCAGCGCGGCAGGGGGGCGCGGTCGGTCATCGGGTACTCGACGATCGCCGTGGAGCGTTCGGCGAGTTTCGTGAGGTCGATCCACGGCAGGTTCCACGACGACAGTCCGGCGCGGGCCTCCGCCTCGGTGACACGACGGCCGGGGCCACCCGGAGGCGGGGCGGACGGCCCGTGCCGTACCTCCAGGACCCAGTTCACCTGGGCATCGGCGCCCGCGGTCGCGGGGTCCTCGATCGGGTAGGCGACGAACTTCGCACCGGGGGTGCCCCCGGCCACCACGATCGAACGGCCGTCGAGGATGTGCGGGTGCGGTGCGACCCCGCGCCACATGTGGACGCCGTTCCCGCTCGGGGCGCTCTCGTCCGGGTACAACCGGCCGCGGACCACGGAGTCGATGCCGTCCGCGCCGACCAGCACGTCGGCGTCGTCGACCACGGGCCGACCGCTCGACCGGTCCAGGAAGTGGGCTCGGACGCCGCCCGCATCCTGCTCGAACCGCCGGAACAGCAGACCGGTGCGGACCGAGTCCGGCCCCAGCCGCTCACGTACCGCCGCCAGCAGCAGCATCTGCAGTCGGCCGCGGTGCACCGAGTACTGCGGCCAGCGGTACCCGGCCGCGCGTCCCAGCGGCTCCTCCCAGACCGTCTCGCCCGTCCGGTCCCGGTAGCTCAACCGGTGCGGGGGCAGTGCGACGGAGGCCAGCTCGCCGTCCAGGCCGAGTTCGGAGAGTTCCCGGACGGCGTGCGGCAACAGGTTGATCCCGACGCCGACCGCCTCGACCTTCCGTGCCGCTTCGTACACCCGTGGCGCGAAGCCGGCGGCGTGCAGGCTCAGGGCGCAGGTCAGTCCGGCGATGCCGCCGCCGACGACGGTCACTCTCATCTGCCTGTCCTCGCCCTTCGCCGGGGCCCCGGTCCGGCCGACGCCCTGTCACCAGCTTCGGTGCCCCGGCCGCGCGCGTCCAATACACGGCGGTGATGGCAGCCGTCACGATCGCTGATCGGACCGGGGTCGTCGTTCCGGGCTCGCGATCGGTCGGGGTCGGGCGCAATCCGGTCGCTCAGGTGCGCAGTTGATAGCGTGTCAGCCATGGAGCTCCGTACGCTTGAGTACTTCGTGGCGGTGGCGGAGGAGCGGTCGTTCACGAAGGCGGCGGCCCGCTGTCACGTCGTGCAGCCCGCGATCAGCCAGCAGATCCAGGCCCTGGAGAAGGAGCTGGGAGAGCCCCTGTTCGAACGGCTGCCCCGGCAGGTGGTCCTCACCTCCGGCGGTACCGCCCTGCTGCCGCACGCCCGGGCCTGTCTGGCGTCGGCCGCCTCGGCCGTCCTGGAGTTCGCCGACCGGTCCGGTCTGCTCGGCGGCTCGTTCGCGCTCGGGACAGTCGGCGGCCTGGAAGGGACCGTCATCCCCCGGTTGCTGGGGGAGTACCACCGCCGGTATCCGCGGGTCGCGGTGAGTCTCGTCGGGGCGTCGAGCCCGTCGCTGCTGGCGAGGGTCCGCGACGGGGCGATCGACGCGGCCGTGGTCGCGGGACCTCCGGACGGCGGACCCGCCGCCGTCGCCTCGCGCGTGCTGCTGGAGGACCGGATCGTCGCGGTCCTCCCCGCCGGAAGCCGGCCCGCGAGCGGTCCGATGACCTTCGACGAGGTGGTCCGGAGCCCGGTCATCAGCTACGGCTCCGACAGCGGAGCGCACGTGTTCATCCGTGAGGCCTTCGCCGCGGAGGGGCTGCGGCTGGACATCGCCTACGCGACGAACGACGTCGCCCTCCAACTCGCGCTGGTGGCCGAGCGGATCGGGATCGCCCTGACGTCCCGCGCGAGTCCGGTCCTCGCCGCCGACCGGCGTTTCGACGTCGTGCCGCTGGAGCCCGCCATCCGCCTGCGGAAGGTGTTCGTGTGGCGGGCGGGCACCCGGCCGTGTGCGCCTTTGCGGGCCTTCCTCGACCTGTGGACGGAACTGCCCGACCGGCCGGAGCGTGGCGGGGGTGTGTCAGGGGCCACCACCGGCGGATGACGTCCGGTGGGGAGGGAGGGCACCGGAGACGGGACAGACCGACGCGGCTCGGTCGATGCACGACAGGCAGCGTTCCCGGCCGACCGCCGTCGCGGCTTCCAGCAGGTCCTGGAGGCACTCCCGGGGCCCTGACGGTTCCCGCAGGCGGTCGACGATCGCGTCCGTCCCACAAGCCGTCCCGATGCCGAAACCTCAGGATCGGGCCGCCGACCGTCTCGGCTGTGGACAGCCGTCGGGATGCGAGGTTCGACACCGTCCAGCAGGATCGAGCCTGTGCCGGTGGTGCCGTGCAGCGGTTGCCACAGACTTCGGCAGCCCGGTGGACGGTGCAACTCTCCGCCACCTCACAACCCCGGGGCTGTCCCCAGCCGGTCCCGGTTCCTACGGCCGCAGCCACGGACACGCCGTCGACGGCGGGGGCGGCAACGCCGGCGCGCCGTGGGAAACGGGTGCCGTCGAGTTCCTCCGCACCCGGGGTGCGGGCGGCACTTCGCGGTGGCCTTGAGCCCGTTTCCTCCGCGCACCCCGTCCCGCCGCGGGACTGCAGGGCAGGCATCTGCTTGGTACGTCGCTACCGGGGCAGACGCGATGGAGCGGGGGCACGGCTGCTGCGGCCGCGCGGTCCCAGGACACGGCCCGCCCCCGGGAGCCCTCCACCCGAGCACGACTCCTCAGGAACCGCGCCGACCCCGTGGCGGTTGCGCACCACCCCTACCCGAAGGTGAGAACGCTCATGGAAACGCCGGGTCCCCTCAAGAGGGCGGCTGACGCCGTCATCGATGCCCTGACCGACGAGACGAGCCGTCCCGAGGCGAAGGTCCCGGGTGCACCGGGTGCGGAGCCGCCGCCGGTGGCCGAGCCCACCGAGCCCCGGGCCCCGCTTCCCCCTTCACCCGACCAGCGGGCGCCCGCGCCGTTGTCCGCCACCGGACGGGACGGCGGGGCGGTGGACGACGTCCGGGCGCAGAACGGCGGCTTCCTCACCACGGCGAACGGCACACGGCTGCCGGACTCCGACCACTCGCTGAAGGCCGGTCCCCGCGGTCCGGTGCTGTTGCAGGACCACCACCTGCGCGAGAAGATCACGCACTTCGATCACGAGCGGATCCCGGAGCGGGTGGTCCACGCCCGCGGGGCCGCCGCCCACGGCGTGTTCCGCGGATACGGCACTGCGGCCGGAGTCAGCAGGGCCGCGTTCCTGGCGGAGGGCGTGGAGACGCCGGTGTTCGTGCGGTTCTCCACCGTCCTCGGTTCGCGCGGCTCCGCCGACACCGTGCGTGACACCCGCGGCTTCGCGACGAAGTTCTACACCGCCGAAGGCGTCTTCGACCTCGTCGGCAACAACATCCCGGTGTTCTTCATCCAGGACGCGATCAAGTTCCCCGACGTCATCCACGCCGGCAAGCCGCATCCGGACCGGGAGATCCCGCAGGCGCAGAGCGCCCACGACACCTTCTGGGACTTCGTGTCCCTGCACACCGAGGCCACCCACCACACGTTGTGGAACATGTCGGACCGCGGCATCCCCCGCTCCTACCGGACGATGGAGGGCTTCGGTATCCACACCTTCCGCCTCGTCGACGCCGGCGGCGCCACCACCCTCGTGAAGTTCCACTGGAAGCCGAGGCTCGGCGTGCACTCCCTGGTCTGGGAGGAGGCCCAGCTGATCGCCGGCACGGACCCTGACTTCCACCGCCGCGACCTCGCGGACGCCATCGAGGCCGGCGCGTTCCCGCAGTGGGAGCTGGGCATCCAGACCTTCCCCGACACCGCCGAGCAGACCTTCGAGGGCATTGACCTCCTCGACCCCACCAAGATCGTCCCCGAGGAACTCGCCCCCGTGCAGCCGATCGGGCTGATGACTCTCAACGCCAACCCGACGAACTTCTTCGCCGAGACCGAGCAGGTCGCCTTCCACCCCGGGCACCTCGTCCCCGGCATCGACGTCACCGACGACCCGCTGCTCGCCGGGCGCCTGTTCTCCTACCTCGACACCCAGATCACCCGCCTCGGCGGCCCGAACTTCGCGCAGATCCCGGTCAACCGCACCCACGCGCCCGTCAACGACATGCTGCGCGACGGCTTCCACCAGGACGCCGTCCACAGCGGCGTCGCCCCTTACAAGCCGAACTCGCTGGACGGCGGCTGCCCGTTCTTCGCCGGCGCCGGCGACCACGCCTTCATCGAGCACCCCACCCCGATCGCGGCCGCGTCCAAGGTTCGTGAGGCCCCGGCGTCGTTCGACGACCACTTCAGCCAGGCCCGGCTGTTCTGGCTGAGCATGAGCGCGCCCGAGCGCGAGCACATCATCGCCGCGTACACCTTCGAACTGAACAAGTGCTACCACCAGGCCGTCAAGGAACGGGCCCTGCTGGCACTCGCCAACATCGACCCGTACCTGTGCGCACAGGTCGCGCACGGGCTGGGCCTGCCCGCGCCGCAGGCCTCGGAGCCGCTCGCGGACCCCGCGCCGAGTCCGGCCCTGTCCCAGCTGGGGCAGGAGTGGCCGACCGAGGGCCGTGTCATCGGCATCGTCGCCGACCCCGCCGGTGACCTCGCACAGCTCGCCGCCGTACGGCGCGCGGTCCTCGACGCCGGCCTGGTGCCCCTGGTGATCGCCCCGACCGGAGGGGAGCTGACGGCCGAGGGCGTCGATCCCGTCCCCGTCCGGCGGACCTTCGCCACCGCCCGCTCGACCGAGTTCGACGCCGTCCTGCTCGCCGGAACCCCCGCCCCCGGCCTGGACGCCGACGGCGGCCGGGACGCCAAAGCGGGAGCGCCCGGCAACCCGGGTGCGCCGGTCGACCCGCGCATCACCCTGCTGCTCGCCGAGGCGTGGCGGCACGCCAAGGCCATCGGCGGCTGGGGCACCGCCGAGCAGGCCCTGACAGCGGCCGGCATCCCCGCCGGTGCCCCCGGCATCGTCCTCGGTGGCGTGGGGGAGGAGGTCGTCGACAGGGTCGTGGGCCTCCTCGCCGCACACCGGGTCTGGGACCGCTTCCCCGGGCCGTCCGGGTCCGCCCGCTGACCGGACCCCTGGAGTTCGGACCCCGGGCACACCGCCGCGCATTGGACGGCGGCGCGGCGGGCACCGACAGCGACCGTCGAGGAAGTGGTGATGTGAGCAAGGACCAGTACACCCCGCGCAATCCGGTCGAGCAGTACCCGGGGCCGCCGTTCCCGGCGCAGTCGCAGCCGCACCCCGGCAGCGGTGCGGCCATGGAGCCCGAACCGGACTACGGCGAGGCCACCTACCGCGGCAGCGGGCGGCTGGCAGGCCGTCGGGCCCTGATCACCGGCGGCGACTCGGGCATCGGACGCGCCGTGGCCCTGGCGTTCGCGCGGGAGGGCGCCGATGTGGCGTTCTGCCACCTACCCGGGGAACACGAGGACGCGCAGGAGACGGTGCGGCTCGTCACGGAGGCGGGCCGCAGGGCCCTGGCCGTGGCGGGGGACATCCGGGAGGAGGACTTCTGCACCGGGCTGGCGGACCGGGCCGCCGCCCACTTCGGCGGCCTCGACATCCTGGTGAACAACGCCGCCTACCAGATGTCGAGGCCCGAAGGGCTCGCCGCGATCCCCAGCGACCAGTTCGACCGGGTGATGAAGACCAACCTGTACGGCATGTTCTGGCTGACCCGGGCCGCCCTGCCGCACCTGGGGGAGGGCGCGAGCATCGTGAACACCGCTTCCGTCCAGGCGTACAAGCCCAGCCCCCACCTGCTGGACTACGCCATGACCAAGGCGGCGATCGTCGCGTTCACCCAGGGCCTGGCGATGCAGCTCGCCCCCGAGGGCATCCGGGTCAACGCCGTCGCCCCCGGTCCGGTGTGGACGCCGCTCATCCCGGCCACCATGGACGAGGAGAAGGTCGCCCACTTCGGTGAGCAGTCCCCGCTCGGCCGCGCCGCCCAGCCCGCCGAGATGGCGCCCGCGTACGTCTTCCTCGCCTCCCAGGAGGCCTCCTACATCACCGCGGAGATCGTCAACGCGACCGGCGGTACCCCGCTTCCCTGACACCCCGCGCCGGCCGGCGCCTGACGGGGTCGGCCCGGCACGGGTCACGCCACTGAACGAGACAGGCACGCCACCGAACCCGAGGAGCCTCCCGTGGCAGACGAGAAGCCGCAGCACGAGGACCGGAACGAGCGGGCGGCCGCCGCCGGAACCGGGCCGCCCGCCGACCGATCGTACGGCGACAATGCCTCCGACAATGCCTCCGACAATGCCTCCGACGACGGGGACCCGGCGGACGGGTCCGACCCGGAGCGCCCCGACAGCGGCCCTGTGCGGCAGGGCTACGACGCCACCGCCGAGAGTGCGGCCGCCGCCGCCGACCCGCGTAGCCCGTACGCCGCGCCACCGGCCGACGACGACGCCGGGCAGGGTACGGGTGCCCGGCCCCGGCACGGCGACCGCTCGCACCGGCCCGGTTGATCGGCCCGCGGGGCGTTCGCCGGGCGCGCTGCCGGTCAGGCGAACGGAGAACCGCGGAGCGACGACGACCGCGGCATGACGGTGGCCGGCACCGAGTACTC
>NZ_JBHXKE010000162.1:0-21686 GCF_042722765.1 Kitasatospora sp. NPDC058406 | reverse complement strand
AGACCTTCGACAAGCCTCATCTTCCCAGCGCAGAAGGCACTTTCGCGTTCCCGCTCATGATCCGGACACCGCCGCAAGTGAAACACGCAGGCTAGGAATCCGCATTCCTGATACCGCTGGAAAGGATCTCCACCAGAACCCTGTCGAGCTCGGCCTGCGCCTTGTCCTCCCATCGCTCCTCGGCGCACTGCGTCCTGGCCACCACGTCGCGCACATGGGCCGACGCCATCCTGACGACGCACCAGGACTGCCCCGAGATGAGCTCGACGTCCGTTTCGTCCTCGCCGTGGGGCCGGACGCGTACGTCTCCCTCGCCCGTCGGCAGGATGAGCCCGGTGGCGAGCAGATCCCGGCCGAATACCCAGGTCGCGGCCGGTGGATCGTCCTCGGCTGCGAAAAGGTCCATTCGGACTGCCAGCGCATCGTCCGGCGAATGCCTCATGCGCAAGGTCAGTTCATGCCATTCGCACGCTGCTGTCATCAGTCTCGCGCTGATCGTCTTTTCTAGGGGGAGCTGCATTGCGGTTCCTTTCGCCTTCATTGAAATTACCGGTGTTCCGGATGTCGTCGAGCCGTTCCACGCACGCGTTCTTGACCTCTGGTGCACGCGATTCGAAAAGCAACCTGGCGCGGACGAACCGGGATTCGTCCGCGCCACTAGGTGCGTTCCGGTCAGCTCGTGGCCCGCACCGCGTCCCGGATCAGATCGGCGACCTGCTTGGGCTCCGACAGGGCGACGGCGTGGGAGGCGTCCGGGAGCTCGACGACGACGGACCCGGCCCGCTCGGCGCCGAAGCGCTGGACCTCCGGGTTGATCGCGCGGTCGGCTCCGGCCACCAGGGCCCAGGACGGCTTCAGCTGCCAGGCGGCGGCGGAGGCCGTCTCGGTGAAGGCCGCAGTGGCGACCGGGCGTTGGGCCGCTGCCAGGACCCCGGCGACCTCCTCCGCCACGTCCGCGGCGAAGACGGCGGGGAAGGCCGCCTCGTCGATGGTGACCTCGACCGCGGAGTCGCCACCGACGAGCGGGTAGGTCCACATCTTCAAATTGCTCGTGAGCGAGGAGTCGGGGAAGCGTCTCTCCAGATCGCCGAGGCTCTCGCCCTCGTGGAGCACGTACGCGGCTATGTAGACGAGCCCGACGACGTTCTCCGCGGCGCCGGCCACGGTGATCAGCGCACCGCCGTAGGAGTGGCCGACGAGAAGGACGGGGCCGGCGATCTGGGAGACGACGGACGTGACGTAGGCGGCGTCGGAGGCTAGGCCGCGCAGGGGGTTCGGCGGTGCGATCACCGGGATACCGCGGCTGCGCAGTTCCGAGATGACGCCTATCCAGGCCGCTGCGTCGCCGAAGCCGCCGTGTACGAGGACGACGGTGGGGGTGGTCATGGCGGTTCTCTTCTCGGTGTCAGGCCGCGTGCGGGGCGTCGGCGACGGCCGAGGTTGCCAAGGACTGCCATTCGCTCGGGGTCATGCCGTACGCGCCCCGGAAAGTGCGGCTGAAGTGCGAGGGGCTGCTGAAGCCCCAGCGGTGGGCCACCGCCGCCACGGTGAACCGGCGGTTGGACCGGCTCAGCTCGACCCTGCAGGACTCCAGCCGACGTCGCCGCACCCACTGGCTCACCGTGATGCCCTCGTTCTGGAAGAGCTTGTGCAGGTACCGGACGGAGATGTGGTGGGCACGTGCGATGGACTCCGGCGAGAGGTCCGGGTCCATGAGGTGCTCCTCGATGAAGCACCGGATCCGGGACAGCATCTCGCTGCCGATCGTCGGCGCCTCGGTCTCCTCGCCCTCCTCGCCGGTCCCGAGGAGTTCCATGAGCAGGACCGACAGGAGGTGGACGGCCGTACGGGCGAGCCGGTCCCCGGGCCTGGACCGGCGGAATTCGGCCTTGTCGGCGAGCGCGGACAGGAAGTCCGACACCAGCGCCCCCAGCCCGTCGCCACCCGGCACGGGAACACCCACCACCTGGTCCAGCTCCGACTCCGTGACTCCCAGATAGCCGCGGGGCACCCGGAAGAAGATCATGCGGCAGTCGTCGCCGAACTGGAGAAGGTGGCGCCTCGCAGGGTCGCAGAAGACCAGGTCGTGCGGCTCCAGTGCCGTTCTGACCCCTTCTCGGACGCTGGTCGCCGCCCCCCGGACGTGCATCCCGAGATAGAGGAAGTTGCCGTCCCCCTCGCTCGGTATGCCGGAACGAATCTCGACGAGCCATTCGGAGGAGGAAACCGGTCGGAGAGCGACTGGTCGGTGTTCCTCCCTTTCCGGCGTGCGTGACATCACTGACTGGGTCATGAGAACTCCAAGCCTACGGTTCTTTGCGATGGAGCAGCCGTTCGCGCGGCCGCCGGAACGGAAACGGAGGCGGTCTACGCTCTCAGGTCCGGTTCCTCGGCGAGGAACTTCTCCACCACCGCGTTGAAAGCCGCCGGGTTCTCGAGGAACGGGAAATGCGAATTCGCCACCTCGGAGGTGAAGACATGGATTCGGGCGCCGGGGATCTGCCGGGCGATGAAGCGCTGCGATTCGGGGTTCACATGGCTTCCCTCGCAGCCGATCACCAGGGTCGGCACATCGATCCGGGGAAGCACGTCGCGCCAGTCCTGGGCGCAGTGGTCGAACAGCAGGGGGACGCCGGCGTGGGCGGGCGTCGAGGTGATCTCCTGTGCGACGAAGGCGAGCACCTCCGGGTCCGGCTCACCCGAGAACATGCCGCGCACGAAGTCGGCGCGCACTCCGTCACCTCCGGGGGCCGCGAGCGCGGCACCTAGTTCGAGGAGCTGCGACACGTCGAAGATGGCGCCGGACTGCTGCTGCTCCTGCTCGGTCGTCCAGGGGACGGCGGCGACGGCCGCCGGCTGGTCGACGGCGATGAGGCGGCGGATGCGTCCGGTGCCGTACTGGTCGATGAAGCTCCACCACACCGAGACGCCCATCGACCACCCCAGGGCGTCGAACCGCACCAGCCCGAGGTGGTCGACGAGTTCGAGCACATCGCGGGAGAACCGGGCGATGCGGTAGCCGTGCTTCGGCTTGTCGGACAGCCCGTGGCCCCGGAAGTCGACGGTGATCACGCGACGGCCGGGTGACAGGCTCTCGACCTGGTGGCGGAACATCGCCTGGGTCTGGCCCCAGCCGTGGAGCATGACCAGGGGGACGCCCTCGCCACCGGTGTCCCGGTAGGCGAGGCGTGTCCCGTCGGTGGCGATCAGTTCCTTCATGACCTCTTCCTTCCCTGGCCACGGGCCTGTGGTCGTGCCCGCGCCGTCTCTCACATCTTCGATGACGGCCCTTCGCCACCACCACCGCGTGCTGTAGGAATCGGGCCGGAGATCCTTATCGCTTTGTCGAAGGGGCGAGGGCCGGCCGGGATCAGGCGGCCCGGTCGTCACCGGTGGCGAGGAGTTCCTCGATCCTGAGCCCAAGGTGCAGCGTGAGCCGGTGACCACCGTCGTCGAGGTCGAGTCCGGTGATCTCCTGAATCTGGCGCAGGCGGTAGTAGAGCGACGTGCGGTGGAGCCGCAACGCCTCGGCGGTCCTGGGGATCGATCCGGCGTGTTCGAGGAAGCAGCGCAGGGTGTCCCGGAGCCGGTCGTCGCCGTGGGCCTCGTTCAGGGCGCGCAGCGGCTCGGGGACGAGGGAGGCGTTCAGTGCGTGCTCGGGGAGCTGGAGGAGCACGGCGAACTCCCCGAGCAGGTCCCAGTCCCCGATGCTTCGCAGCGAGGGGATCCGGCGCGCGGCCCGGGCCGCGACGAGGGACTGCTCGTACGACCGCCAGGCGTGCTGCAGGCCCAGGTGCCGCCCGCCGACACCGATGACCGGAGCCGCCGACGGTTCCAGGAAGGTGGCGAGTTCGTCGAGGATGCGGGCCGACTGGGTGGCGACCTCGGGCGGGGCGGGAGGCCGCTCACGCAGTTGGAGCAGGACCGCCCGGTCCTGGTCGACCGCGAGGACGCCGTGCGCCGAACGTGTTTGCCGGAAGCCCTCCAGAGCTCCCCACAGAGCCGCCTCGGGCTGTCGTACGGGCTCTGTTCCGCGGCGCAGCTTGACCAGGGTGACCAGGACGTGTTCGGCCTCGCCGAGCAGCCCGAGTTCCACGGCCCGTCGGCGTGCGGCGGTGCGGGTGACGACGTTGGTGTCGACGAGTTCCAGGACCAGGGTCTGTTCGTCGGTCTTCCGGGTGTCGGCGCCGAGCTGCTCGACGTACATCTGGGCGGCCATCAGGCCGGCGGCCCGCCCGATGGCTTCGGTCTCCTTCGGTTCGAGCGTCATCTCGGGCGCCACCACCATGAGCAGCCCCAGGAGGTGCCCGCGCTCGCGCAGCGGCACGACGTAGCGGGGCAGGAGCCCGAGGTCGTCACGGCCTTCGATGAATCCGGGTCCGGCCCACTGCGTCACTCCTTGGGCGAGTACGTAGCGGATGGTGGCGTTGTCGGCACGGCCCTGGAGCAGCGTGCCGATGCGTACCGGGTCCTCGTCGCCGAAGTGGCGACTCGTGCAGACCACGCGGACCAGCGGATCATCGATCGCGACGGACCGGCCGAGCTGCTCCGCGAGTTCGTCGACGAGCGCCTGGAGTCCAGGGCTGCCAGGGCGAGCTCGCTGGAGCCTTGCGGGCATGCGCTGTTCCTCTCTCGACCAACTGTTCCCTGCGGAACGCTTCCTTTCCGCAGCTGTTGATCATTTTGAGGAGGCGGCGACGCCGGCACATCGCATGAAAGGTCCATAGGTACGGCATCGGCAGGGGATGCGAAGCGGTCACTCTCCGTTGTCGCGTCTCTCCACCAGCCGGGCCAGCTCCGCGCGGGAGCCGATGTCGAGCTTGGTGTAGGCGCGGCGCAGGTGCGAACCCACCGTGTGGGGCGACAGCGAGAGCTCCTCGGCCACCTGCGGGTTCGTCAGTCCCTGGGCCACGAGCCGGGCCACCCGGAGCTCCGACGCTGTCAGCTCGGGCCATTCCCTGGCCGACCCGGCCGATGACGGGCGTCGGCGCACACCGGCGGCCCGCAGGCGTCGACGGACCCGCGCGACGTGCCGCTCGGCACCTGACTGGATGTAGAGGACGAGCGCCTTGTCCAGGTACGGCACCGCCTCGGGCCTGCGGGTGGTCGCGAGCTTGCGTCCGACGTCCTCCAGCGCCGACGCCCGGGCGATCGGGCGTGAGCACCCCTCGTACAGCCGGACGGCGCGCAGGAGGTGCGCCAGATCGTTGTCGAGCAGCCCGCGGGCGTGCGCGGCACTGGCAGCGAGGATCGTGAAGTCCGGGTTGCGCGCGGCTCGCCGCTCGGCCACCTCGACGGCCGGGGCGGCCCGCTCGGATGCGCCGGCGCGCAGGGCCATGCGGACGAGGGCGGGAGTGTCCATCGGGTCGACCGGGCTCACCAGGGCCGGCCGTTCCTCGGCGAGCGCCGCCAGCACCTCGTGGAGTTCCGCCAGGTCGCGGTCGGGGCGGCCGTCGAAGTCCGCCAGCAGGACCAGCATCCAGGCGCCGACGCTACGGGCGAGCGGTGCGCCCGTACCCCGGACGCGCCTCGCCTGCGCCGCGCACCGCTGGGCGGCTTCGCGGTCGTCGGTGTGGATCGCCAGTCGCGTCAGCGTGTACAGGAGCATGAGTTCAGCGAGGTCTTCGCTGTCGAACGCACCCCTCATGTCGGCGGCGGCTTCCGCCTCGGCCCGGGCTTCCGCCAGCCGTCCGGCGTCCAGGAGCGCCCGGGCGCGGTGCATGAGCCACAGGCGTGCGGCCGCCGCCCGGCCCTGGTGGCGGGTGTCGTGGACCCCGGCCTCGGCGAGCGCGAGCGCCTCCGCGGTGCGGCCGGCCACGGTCAGCAGCAGGCACTGCCACAGCGCCTCCGGGATCCAGACGGAAGGGGCGATGCCCAGGCCGGCCGCCAGGGCCGCCGCCCGGCTCGCCCGGTGGAGCGCCTCGTTCCAGTCCATCCGGTAGAAGCACAGGGCCGAGTCGACCACCATCATGGTGGCCTGGGCGATGCCGTCCCGGGCCGCATCGGTGGCCTCCCGCGCCTCGGCAGCGGTCTGCTCCGCGCCCTCGGGGTCACCCGCCAGCGACAGGCCCAGGCACAACAGGGCGAGCAGTCGGGCCTGCAGTGCGGCCGGGATCCCGGGCAGTGCCGCCCCCGCACGGGCCTGGCGGACGGCCTCGGTGAAATCGAAGTGACTGGCAAGGCGCGCCATGGCGAGGCGTATCCGCGCCTCGTCGTCGGGCCTGAGATCACCGGCGGCCAGGGCCGACGCCCCCAGGTCGTGTGCCTGGGCCGGCTGCCCCATCTGCCAGAGCAGCGGGAGCGTCTCGGCGATGACCCTCGGCCGTTGCGACGGGTCCTCCAGGGTGATTTCCAGGGCTCTGAGGCTGAGCTCCGCCGCCGCTCCGGGAGCGGTGGCCGCGAGATCGGCCGCAGCGGCACGCAGTCGTTCGGCGGCCGTCCGGTCGCCGTGCCGCACGCCCACGGCCGGCGGCGCGTCGGGCCCGGCCGGGGACGCCGCACGCGCCGGCGGCACCTCGGCGGCATGGTTCCGCAGGGTCCGGCGCAGGGCGGGAGGGAGTCCGGCTTCCACAGCCTCACGGATCAGCTCGTGGCGGAAGTCCAGACGGTCGCCCCTTTCGACGAGCAGACCGGAGTCGAGGGATTCCTGGATCGCGGTGATCAGCGTCGCAGGTGGTCTGCCGAGCAGCTCGGCCAGCAGCTCCACGGGGACGGGGCCTCCCACCACGGCCGCCGTTTCGACGAGTTCGCGGGCCGCGGCGGGAAGGCGGGCCAGCCGGTCCGCGACGGACGGCAGCTGCGTGAGGGGGAGGGATCCGGCCGTGAGCCGTGCTGTGCCGTTCTCGATCGTCACCAGCCCCTCGTCCCGTACCGCGTCGAGCAGTTCCCCGAGCAACAGCGGCACCCCCTCGGCGCGGCGCGCGACACGCATGACGTCCGGGCCGGGCACCGCGCCCAGGACGTCCTCGGCGATCCGGGCGACCGCCGGGTCGCCGAGTGCGCCCAGGACCAGTTCGTGCGCCCCGGCCTGCCGAATCCGGTCAAGTGTCGTGCGGACCCAGGGAGGCACGCTCCCGTGGCGCACGGCCACGAGCCACAGGATCGGGTGCGGCGCGAGTGCGGCCGCGAGGGTGTGGAAGGTGAGAAGCGTCAGTTCGTCGCACCACTGGAGGTCGTCGAGGACGATGAGCAGCGGCCCGCTCCGAGCGGCCTCCCGCAGGCGGTCCCCCAGTTCCTGGAGCAGCCAGAAGCGCTGGCCTGGCGTCGCGGCGAGGTCCCGTAGCCGGTCGGCACCAGCGAGCGGTTCCTTCCCCGCGAACAGGCCGTCCAACAACGGGCTGAGCGGCACGAACTGTTCGTCGGGGTCGGCTCCACCCTGAAATGCCCTCATCCCGCGCCGTTTCGCGGCGGCCGAGGCCTCCGCGAGCATCCTCGACCTGCCGATTCCCGCAGGGCCTTCGATGAGGACGATCCCGCCTGCCCCCCGGGCGAGGGCGTCGAGCCGCGCCTCGATGAACGCCAGGTCCTCCTCCCTGCCGCGGACCGGTGTCCCCCCGCCCTCGACGTCCTCGGGGAAGGGCCATGTCGTCAATCGGTTCACACTCACTCCGCCGGCCGGGGCCGCACGGGACGGGCTCGTCCAACGGCGGTACGGCGGATCAGTATGCGGCACGGCGGCTTCGCCCGGGCAGGCGGTGACCCGGACCGACCGGTCTCAGTCGAAGCGCAGGTCGGCGAGCTGTCGTTCGAGGGCGGTGACGTCGTCCTCGGGTTCGGCCCGGGCCGGGCGGTCGGCCAGGAGCGCGGCCAGCTCGCCGCCCGCCCGGCGGATGCGGCCGGGCAGGCCGTCGGCGTACTCGTCTCCTCCGGATCCCCAGTCCGCGGACGCCGCGTACACCGCGGTGGGAACAACAGTGGCGCGCAGATACGCGAAGAGCGGTCGCATAGCGTGCTCCAGCACGAGGGAGTGGCGAGCAGTACCCCCCGTGGCCGCGACCAGGACCGGTTTGCCGGCGAGGGCGTCCGGGGCGATCACGTCGAAGAAGGACTTGAACAGGCCGCTGTAGGAGGCCGTGAACACCGGGGTGACGACGATCAGCCCGTCGGCTCCGGTCACCGCGTCTATCGCGGCGGCCAGGCGCGGTGCCGGAAAGCCGGTCACGAGATGGTTGGCGACATCGCCGGCCAGTTCGCGAAGCTCGACGACCTCGGCCGACACGACACGGCCCCGGACGGCGAGTTCGTCGCGGACCGACTCGGCCAGCCGGTCCACGAGCAGGCGGGTGGAGGAAGGGGTGCTCAACCCCGCGGAAACGGCGACCAGCTTCACGCGGCGCCCACCTCCTGCGCGGTGGCGGCGGCCGTGACCCGCGCCGCGTGCGTCGGGGCGTCCGGCACGTCGTCCGGGCGTCCGATCGCGAACTCCCGGCGCAGCACGGGCACGACCTCCTCGCCGAGGAGGTCGAGCTGCTCCAGGACGGTCTTGAGGGGCAGACCCGCGTGATCCATCAGGAAGAGCTGGCGCTGGTAGTCGCCCAGGGTCTCCCGGAAGGACAGGGTTCGGTCGATGACCTGCTGGGGTGAGCCCACGGTCAGCGGGGTCTGCTCGGTGAAGTCCTCCAGCGACGGACCGTGCCCGTAGACCGGCGCGTTGTCGAAGTACGGACGGAACTCCCGTATCGCGTCCTGCGAGTTCTTGCGCATGAAGACCTGGCCGCCCAGCCCCACGATGGCGTCCTCCGGGCGGCCGTGGCCGTGGTGGGCGTACCGGCGGCGGTACAGCTGGACCATGCGCCTGGTGTGATCGGCCGGCCAGAAGATGTTGTTGTGGAAGAAGCCGTCGCCGTAGAACGCGGCCTGTTCCGCGATCTCCGGCGACCTGATGGATCCGTGCCAGACGAACGGCGCTACCCCGTCCAGCGGTCGGGGTGTCGACGTGAAGGCCTGCAGGGGCGTGCGGAACCGGCCCTCCCAGTCCACCACGTCCTCACGCCACAACCGGCGCAGCAGCGCGTAGTTCTCCCTGGCGAGGTCGATGCCCTGGCGGATGTCCTGCCCGAACCAGGGATACACCGGTCCGGTGTTGCCGCGGCCCAGCATGAGGTCGACCCGGCCGTCGGCCAGGTGCTGGAGCATCGCGTAGTCCTCCGCGATCTTCACCGGGTCGTTGGTGGTGATCAGAGTCGTGGCGGTGGACAGGACCAGCTTCTCGGTGCGGGCGGCGATGTGGCCGAGCAGGGTGGTCGGGGACGACGGGACGAACGGCGGGTTGTGGTGCTCGCCGGTCGCGAAGACGTCCAGGCCGACCTCCTCGGCCTTGAGCGCGATGGCGACCATCGCCTTGATGCGCTCGTGTTCCGTCGGAACACGGCCGTCGGTGGGGTCGGGTGTCACGTCCCCGACGGTGAAGATACCGAACTGCATGATGCCTCTGCTCTCCTGAACCTGTCTGGATGCTGTGATCGCGGGTCCCGAAGCCGGAGGACGCCCGTCGTCCGGTTCGGGGCCCGCGGCAGCCGGGCCGGTCGTCCGGCTGCCGCGGGCGGCGTCACCCCGTGTGAACCGGCGGGAGCGGCCTCACTTCGCCAGGAACGTGAGGAGCGCGGCGTTGACCTCCTCCGCGTGGGTCCACAGCAGGCCGTGCGGGGCGCCGTCGATCTCGATGTAGTCGGCGGACGGGAGGGCCGTGTGGAAGGGACGCGCGGTGTTTTCGGCGGGGAGGATGCGGTCTGCCGTGCCGTGGAGGATCAGGGCGGGGACGTCGACGGCCGGGATGTCGGCGCGGAAGTCGGTGTACCAGGTCGACGGCGCCGCCGAGGCCGCGAAGGAGCCGCCGCCGGCCGCGGTGTTCCAGCTGCTGCGGACGGCCTCCTCGCTGATGCGGGTGCCCAGGTTCTCGTCGAGGTTGTAGAAGTCGTTGAAGAAGGCGCTGTAGTAGGCGTAGCGGTCGGCCTTCACGGCGGCGACGATGCCGTCGAAGAACTCCTTCGGGGCGACGCCGTCCGGGTTGTCGTCGCTCTTCAGCAGGCAGGGCTCCAGCGAGGCGAGGAAGGCGACCTTGGCGACGCGGGCGGAGCCGTACGCGGAGACGTAGCGGGCGACCTCGCCGGTGCCCATGGAGAAGCCCACGAGGACGGCGTCGTTCAGGTCGAGGGTCTCCATCACGGTGTGCAGGTCGGCCGCGAAGGTGTCGTAGTCGTAGCCGATCGTCGGCTGGGAGGACCGGCCGAAGCCGCGGCGGTCGTAGGTGATGACGCGGTAGCCGGCGTCGAGGAGCGCGGCGCTTTGGCGCTCCCAGGAGTGGCCGTCGAGGGGGAAGCCGTGGATGAGGACGATCGGCTGGCCGGTGCCGTGGTCCTCGTAGTAGAGCTCGACGGCGGTGGTGTTCTCCTGGCCCACGGTGATGTACGGCATGGCTGTGTGTTCCTTGCTTCGGTTCGGCTGGTCCGCGCGTCGTCGCGGCGCGGAATGCCGTCACGCTATGGCGGGGGAGGCGCCGCCGATTGTCGTGCGGCGCCCCGGGCCTTGCCCCCGGGCGCAGAGTGCGCGGACGCGGACGGGCCGGTCGCGTCGACTTCGGCCTGCGCCAGTACCAGCCGGGTCAGGTGGACCCGTGAGTTCACCGAGAGCTTGCGGAAGATCGACGTCAGATGCGTGTTGACCGTGTGCGGAGACACGACCAGGGCGGCAGCGGCCGACCGGTTGGTGTGTCCTGCGGCGATGAGCCGGGCGACCTTGCGTTCCGAAGCGGTGAGCGCGTCCCACCCCTGGCTGGGGCGAGGGCGGGCCGGACGCCGGCCGGAGCCCGTCACGGCCCGGTCCAGTTCCGCCCGGACCTTGTCGGCCTCGAAGCCGGCCCCCGCGTGGGCGTACGCCTCGTAGGCCCTCGTCAGGGCGGGTATCGCGGCGGCGTCTCCTACGGCCGACAGCGCGCGGCCGAGGTCGGCGCGGGCCGCCGCGAGGTGCAGCGGCCGGGGCCCGTTGAGAAGGATCCGGACGGACCGTTCCAGAAGGCCGGGATCGGCGTTCACCAGCGCTGCCGTGTGAGTGGCCGTCCCCTGTGCCGTCGGCACGGCGGGGTTGTGGGAGGCGTAGTCGGCCGCCTGGGCCGCGAGGTCCACGGCCAGGGCCCGGTCTCCGGCACGCAGGGCGATCTGCACGGCCTCGACGAACCGGGTGCGCAGGAGCCTCCAGCGGACGAAAGGGTGGTCCCGCTGGGCGGACCGCAGCCGTTCGGCCGCCGCCGCGTGATCGCCGTCGGCGTCGGCGAGGAGGGCCTCCAGGAACCGGTGGGCGGCGTGGTTCCCCGGGTTCGGCCGGCCGGCCACCGCCGCCCTGACGACCTCGACGTGTTCCTCCGCGGCTTCGCGATCGCCACGCAGCAGCGCCAGCCAGCCCCGGTGGACCCGAACGTTGACCAGGTTCGCGGGCACGTGGATGTCCGCTTCCAGCCGCTCGGTGGTGACGAGGTCGGCCTCCGCGTCGTCGAGCCGCCCGAGCCCCAGATTCAGGCTTCCCTGCGCCCACATCAGCATCGCGGGCCGCAGCGGGTCGTCGCCCGCCGTCCGCAGCAGGTGCCGGGCCGTGTCGAAGTCGTCCAGGTGGACACGGGCGACGACCTCCTCGGGCAGGAACGCCGCGTCGAACGCGCTGAGCGCCGTGTGGTGGTCGACGGCGGACGCGCACTCGCCCGCGTTGAGGGCGATCTCGCCCAGGCCCCACAGCGCGACGACGCGGGCCTCCCGGTCCTGTGCGCGCTCCGCCTCGGCGAACGCCCGTTCCGCGGTCGTGCGAGCACTGCCGAGGTCGCGGCCGCGGGACTGGGCGAGCGCGAGTCGCGCGGTCAGCCGGGCGCGGACCGCCGGGTCGGTGACGACGCCCAGGGCGGCCGTCGAGCGGCGGGTCAGCTCATGGATGTCGTCGAGGTGCCACAGCGTGTCCCCGAGGACCGACTGCAGACGGGCGAAGACGTCCAACGGGGGCTGCCGGGCCAGGAGCACGTCGCCGGTCTCCCGTGCCCGGGTGTACCGGCCCGCACGGGTGAGGGCGGTGATGGCCCGTTCACCCGCGTCGAACTCCGCGGGATCGTGGGGCGGCACCAGGTCCATGGCGCGCACGGACAGATCGGCGGCGAGGTCGGGCATGACGGTGAGTACGTCCGAGGCGGCGCGGCCGAGCAGCCGGATCGCCTCCCGGTCACCCGGTTCGGCGCTCTTGAGCAGGTGCGGGACAGCGTCGGCCGAGGTGCGGCCCGCCGCGACGAGCCGACTCGCCGCCTCCCGGTGCAGTGCCCGCCGCGCGGAGGGCGCGAGGTCGGCGTAGACCGCCTGCCGGAGCAGGTCATGGCGGAACACGAGGCGTTCGCCGTCGTCCTCGATGAGTCCACCGCCGATCGCCTCGTGCAGTTCGCCGATGAGGCCCGAGGCCGGCTTGCCGCACAGGGCCGCGGCGTCGGCGAGGTGGAAGGCGCGGCCCAGGACCGAGCCGATCCGCAGGAATGCGAGGGTGCCCGGTCGGAGCGCGGACAGCTTGCCGCGGACCCCGAGCACCAGCCGCTCCGGCGGCTCGGCCCCGTCCGCACCCGACGCCGCGATGCCTTCCAGCACCTCCACCGCGAGGAAGGGGTTACCGCCGGCCGTGTCGAGCAGCCCGGTGACGCGATCCGGTACCGTCCCGCCGAGTACGTCCCGCGCCACCTCGGCGAGCGCCGCACCGGACAGCGGCCGCAGCGCGAGTGTCGCCGTCCGGGTGGCGCCCCCGCGCAGGTCCGGGTTCTCCCTCCCCGCGAGCAGCCAGAGGACCGGGGAGGCCAGCAGCCGTGCCGGCATGACGTTCAGTGCGAAGCGGCTCAGCGGATCGGTCCACTGGACGTCGTCGATCGCGATCAGTGTGGGAGCGTCCGTCGAGCGCTCCTCGAGCAGCCGGGCCAGCCGTTCGACCAGCCAGACGCGCTGGTCGTGGTGGCCCGCCAGGTGCGCGAAGTCCTCCGCGGCCAGCAGCGGCGGGTCGCCGTGCAGCAGGCCCGAGGCCAGCGACGCCAGCGGTGCCAGCTCGTGCAACTCCTCGGCGCGTCCCTGGCTGACGGCGAACCCGCTGGCGCGTGCGATCGAGACGGTCTCCTCCAGCAGGGCGGTCTTCCCGATCCCCGGCTCGCCCAGGAGCAGGGCGATCCCACTGCCGTCGCCGTCGCGCACCGCCTCGACCATGGACCGCAGCTGCTCCAGCTCGGCTTCCCGGCCGCGCAGACCCGGTCGGCTCAGCCGGGCGTCCGTGCTCATCTCCTGCGGTGTCATCCCTTGACGGACCCCGCGAGCAGACCTCGGGCGACGTGCCGCCGGAAGAAGAGGAACACGAGCAGCGGGACGAACGCCGACACGAACGCCCCCGCGGTGAGCCGCTGCCACTCGTTGCCGCGCGTGCCGGCCATGGCCGCCAGTCCGACCGTCACCGGAGCGGTCTCGGCGGTCCCACCCGACAACGTCATCGCCACCAGCAGGTCGTTCCACACCCAGACGAACTGGATGACCGCGAACGTCACCAGGACCGGACGGGCCAGCGGCAGCACGATCCGGAGCAGCAGTGTCGCGTGTGACGCGCCGTCGACCCGGGCCGCCTCGATCAGGTCACGGGGCAGTCTGGCCAGGTAGTTGTGGAGGAGGAACACCGCGAACGGCAACGCGAAGACCGTATGCGCGAACCACGCCTGGCTGAACCGAGCCGCTCCGGTGACGTTCCAGGCGGGCAGGAACAGCCATCCGCGGGAGAAGAGCCGCAGCAGTGGGACGAGCACCATCTGGAGGGGCACGATCTGGAGCGCGAAAATGCCGACGACGAGCACATCGCGCCCCTTGAAGTCGATCCACGCCAGGGCGTACGCGGCGAGGAACGCCAGCGTGAGCGGGAACAGCACCGAGGGCAGGGTGATGACGATCGAGTTGACGAGGTGGTCGGCGAGCCGGCCCGACGCGTTCCCGGTGCCGAACAGCACCTCACGGTAGTTGGCGAGCGTGACGTGGGGCGAGCCGAACACCGTCCACCAGCCGGTCGTCTTGATCTCGGCCTCGGGACGGAACGAGGAGAGGAACAGACCGAGCACCGGCACGGTCCACAGGATCGCGGTCACCACGGCGGCCAGCGAGAACACACGGGACGACAGACGCTCCCGGACCCCGCGCACCCCGCTCACCCCACGCTCCGCTGCGCACGGACCTTGTAGGCCACGACAGGGGTGACGAGGAGGAAGAGCAGCACCGCGAGGGCCGCGCCGTGGCCGGTCCGGCCGTAGCGGAAGGACTGGTCGTACATCTCGTGGGCGATGACAGCGGTGTCGAACTGCCCGGCGGTCATGGCTTTGACGATGTCGAACGCCTTGAAGGTGCCGATCACCTCGGTGAGGACGACGACGAGCAGCGTGGGTCTGATTGACGGCACGGTGATGTGCCGGAAGATCTGCCGCGGTGACGCGCCGTCCAGCCGGGCCGCCTCGATGATCTCGCCGGGAACCGCCGCGATCGCGCCTGCCAGCAGGAGGGCCGCGAAGCCTGTCTGGGCCCACACCATCGCCACGATGAGGAACAGGATGTTCCAGGGGGAGTCCACGAGCCACTGTCTCGGCTCGCCGCCGAACGCCACGACGAGTTCGTTCAGCAGCCCGATCTGCTCCGCCCCGGCCGGCCGGTAGGCGTAGACGAACTTCCAGACCAGGCCGGCGCCGACGAACGAGATCGCCATCGGCAGCAGGATGAGGGACAGGGCGAGCACCCGGAACCGCGCACGTACGACGGCCGCGGCGTAGAGGAGACCGATCCCCGTCACCAGCGGGGGCACGAGCACCACCCACGCCAGGGTGTTGCGCAGCGCGATCAGCGCCTCGGGGTCGGTGAACATCCACACGTAGTTGTCGACTCCGACCCAGGCGTCCCCTTCGTCGTCCATGAACGACAGGCCCAGGGTGTGCAGGCCGGGCAGCAGGAGGCCGACGGCGAGCAGCAGCAGGGCGGGGGCCAGCAGCAGGAAGGCCGCGCCCCGCCTCCGTACCGGCCCTCGGTGCAGTGCCAGGAGGATCAGGCCGACCACGGCCGAGAACGCGGCGGTGCCCTGGAGAAGGTGGGCCAGCTTCGGTTGCTGAGCGACGACGTCGAACGACATCAGTGGCTCGGCCAGGACCGTTCGACGGCCGCCGCCACCGATTCGGTGTCCTTGCCGCTGATCCAGTCGACGGCTCCCTTCCAGAAGGTGCCCGCACCGACTGCCGCGGGCATCTGGTCGGAACCGTCGAACCTGAACTGTGTCCGGGGATCCTGGAGCAACTGGATCGAGAGCTGGTCGATCGGGCCGGCGGCGTCGGCCGGATCCACTCCCTTGTTCGCGGAGACGAAGGGGCCCTTCTTCATCCGAGCGTTGGCGAAGTCGGCGCTCGCCAGGTATTCCCGGAAGGCTCGCACCTCGGGGCGGTCGGAGAATGCCGTGGCGAACGTCCCTCCGCCCAGGACGGGCTTGCTGGTCGTGTCCACCCCCGGAAGGAGGAAGGCGAACACGTCCCCGTCCGGTCCGATCCGGGTGCCCTTCGGCCAGTGCTCGGCGTAGAACGACGCCTGGCGATGCATCGCGCAGTCACCGGAGAGGATCGGCGTGCCGCCGTCCTGGTAGGAGATCGAGGCCATCGATCGGGCCGGTCCGTAGCCGCCGTTGGCATAGCGGTCGTTCTTGAGGACGGACCCCACCGTGTCCATGGCCCGGATCACTCGCGGGTCGTTGAACGGGATCCGGTGGGAGACCCACTGGTCGTAGACGTCCGGCCCCTGCTGGCGGAGCAGGACGTCCTCGATCCAGTCCGTCACGGGCCAACCGGTGGCCTCGCCGGATTCGAGGCCCGCACACCACGGTTTGACCCCCGAAGCGGCGACCTTCTCCGTCACGTCCATCAGTTCGGCCCAGGTGCGGGGGACGGTCAGCCCCCTGTCCCGGAAGAGCTTCGGCGAGTACCAGACGAAGGACTTCACGTTCGCGACCAACGGAGTGCCGTAGAGGGTGCCGTTCACGGTCGCGTAGCTGTTCCAGTCCGCCGACCAGCCCTGTTCGGCCAGGGAGACGAGCTCCGCGCTCGCGGGTTGGAGCTCTCCCCCGCGCGCGAAACGTTCCAGCAGCCCGGGCTGGGCGAAGAACGCCACGTCGGGGGCGTGGCCGCCCTCGACCCGGAGCTGGATCTGGGCCTCGAACTCCCCGTTCCCCTCGTACTGGACGTCGATCCCCGTGCAGGCGGCGAAGCCGGCCCAGGTCTCTTCGAACAGGTCTGCTTCCCGGTCCCGGCTGGGCGCGTAGACGGTGACGTGGGTTCCAGGGTGGCTGCCGTACCGCGCGTACGGCCCGCAGTCCCCGGCCTCGCCGGACGAGGAAGCGCTGGGAGGGGCGACACATGCGGCGGCCGTGACGACGATGGCGATAACGGCGAGCGCGAGCCTCGCGCCGAACCTCATGGGTGTGCTTCCTCCGTTCGCCCGCCGAGTGTTCCCGGGGGCGGACCGAAGCTATCAGCGTTCGAACATAATCAACCAATCGTTCGAGGTCAGAGGCTCGTGCGCCCGTGCCGAGCCCACACCGGGGGTGGGCTCGGCACGGGCACGGGCACCGGCGGCGCGGGCGGGTCAGCGGGTGACGGACCGGGCCGCGTCCTGGATCAGCGCGGCCACGGCTTCGGGCCGGGCGAGCATGACCAGGTGCGAGGAGTCGACCTCGACGGTCGTCATGCCGGCCCGCTGGTAGCCGTAGCGCTCCACGTCGGGGTTGATGGTCCGGTCGGAGGTGGCGACCAGGCCCCACGACGGCTTGCTCTTCCAGGCCGCGACCGGGGCCGCCTCCGAGAAGGCCCGCGCGGCCAGGGGGCGCTGGGAGACGGCGAGCACCGCGGCGAGCCCGGGGTCGACGTCGGCGGCGAAGAGAGCGGGGAACCGCTCGACATCCACCGAGACGTCGGTGCCGGCCTCGGCGGATCCGGCCACGGGGAACGGCGTGAAGACGAGCGCGTCGGCGAGGCCGGAGTCGGGGAAGCGCCCCTGCAGCTCGCCCAGGCTCTCGCCCTCCTCCAGCGCGTATCCCGCCAGGTAGACGAGTGCCCGGACGTTCTCCTCCACACCAGCCAGGGTGATGACAGCGCCTCCGTAGGAGTGGCCGACCAGGACCACAGGGCCGTCGACGGCACGAATCACCGAGGCGATGTACGCGGCGTCTTCCACCAGGCTGCGGTTGGGCACTGCGGGAGCCACTGCCTTCAGGCCCGCGGCGGTCAGCTCCGGGATGACGCGGGCGTAACTGGACGCGTCGGCGAAAGCGCCGTGGACCAGGACGACGGTGGGTTCGGCGGATCGGGACATGAGGGAACTCCTGTTCGGTCGTTGTGACGGTGCGGTTGCGGGGTTCATGAGCGCGGGACGGTCAGAGCGTTCGCCGCACGCCGGCCTGGCGTTCCAGGTTGCGGAGCTGGACCGCGAGGCCGCCCTCGACAGCGTTGCGGGCCGGCCCGCTGCGGCCGATGGGCAGGACCTCCTCACTGCGCATGTCCTCCAGCATCAGGGCGAAGGCCGTGTACATCGCGACGATCGCCACCACGAGGCCGAGGGCACCGGACGTGCGGGTGAGCCACTCGGCGCCGGTGAGACCTGACAGACCGGTGGTCGCCCAGCGGGGCAGGGAGACCAGCACGACGAGCCACAGCGCGCGCTTGGGCCGTGTCACGGCGGTCATCAGTGCCCCGAAGACCAGGAGTGCGAGGTTGAAGACGCCCAGCACGCGCAGACCGTCGGCCGAGCCGCTGAACATGACGAGCGCGTAGGCCAGCCAACTGCCGGCGAAGACGCCCATCAGCGTCGCCGCGATCACGTCCCGGGCGCCGAATGCCAGGATGCTCACCAGGAACTGCAGCGCGAAGGCCGGCAGCACGCACAGGGCGACGGCGTCGCGGGCCTCTGTGTCGAAGAGCCCGAGCTGCATGCACCCCGTCATCACGGAGGCGATCGCCACCGTGAAGAAGCCCAGCGGCATGGGGGAGGCGATGGGGCGGAGGTTGATCCGGGTCATCGACCGGAGGTCGGGTTCGAAGCGGCGTTCCGGGGGAACGTCCGGCCGGCTGCCCTGTACGTCGTCGGCGCCGCCGGTGGTGGAGGGGGAGGTCGGACTCATGGTGGGGATCTCTCGTTCAGCGCCCGGAGCAGGGGCGGGGGAGGCGAGCAGGGCTCGCGGAGGGGCACGGGCGGAGGTCGCCTCAGATGCCGTACGCCTCAAGGAGGCGCAGCCAGACCTCGCTGACCGTCGGGAAGGCGGGGACGGTGTGCCGCAGACGTTCGAGCGGGACTTCGCCCACGATGGCGACGGTGGCGGTGTGGATGAGTTCGGTCGCCATGGGGCCGGTGAGGGTGCAGCCGACGACGACTCCGCGGGTCTCGTCCACGACGAGCTTGGCGTAGCCCTGGTAACCGTCCGCGTACAGCGCGGCTCCGGCGACGTCGCCGATCCGGTACTCCACCGCACGGATCGCGAGACCGGCTTTACGTGCCGCGCGTTCCGTGAGGCCGACGCTCGCGATCTCGGGATGCGTGAAGACGGCCTGCGGGACGGCGACGTGGTCGGCCTGCGCGCTCCAGGCCTGCCAGTCGCCGGTGTCGGCCGGGCGGCCTGCGGCTCGTTCGGCGATCGCCGCGGCGCAGGCACGGGCCTGGTACTTGGCCATGTGGGTGAGCGGCGCGCGGTGGTTCACGTCGCCGACGGCGTACAGCCAGCTGCCGTCGAGGGCGGTGACGCGACAGGTGTCGTCGACCGGGAGCCAGTCACCGCCCGGCAGCCCGACGGTCTCCAGGCCGAGGTCCGCCGTGCGGGGGCGCCGGCCGACGGCGGCCAGCACCTCGTCGCACGCCAGGACGGCGCCGTCGTCGGTCTCCACGGTCACGGTGCGAGTGGCCCCGTCGCGGGCGACCCGGAGGGCCGAGACCCCGAAGCGGACCGTCACGCCCAGGGTGGTCAGTCCGCGGGCGACTTCCTCGCCGGCACGCGGTTCCCAGCCTGTCAGCAGGGTCTGGTCGCGGACGAGCAGGGTGACGTCGGAGCCGAGTGAGCCCCATGCGGTGGCCATCTCGCAGGCCACCACCCCGCCGCCGAGGACGACGAGCCGCTCGGGCACCGCATCGGCCGTGGTGGCCTGCCGGTTGGTCCACACACCGATCTGGTCGAGCCCTTCGACCGGCGGCAGCGCGGGTTCCGTGCCGGGGCTGAGCACGACCGCGCGCCGGGCCCGCAGGGTGCGGACGGCGCCGTCGGCCCCGGTCACCTCCACCCGGCGCTCCCCGGCGAGCCGTCCGTGCCCTCGTACGAGGGGTATGCCGGCACTGGTCAGCCAGTCGGCCTGTCCGGTGTCGTCACCGCGGCCGGTGAACCGGTCACGGCGGGCCAGGACCCGCGCCGGGTCGAGTGCCGCCGTGACCGCCTGCCGGGACCCGTCGACCGACCGCGCGGCCTCCCGGGCCGCGCCGGGACGCAGCAGGGCCTTGCTCGGCACGCACGCGCGGTAGGAGCACTCGCCGCCGACCGCCTCGGCTTCGACGAGGACGGCGGTCAGACCGGACCGGACGATCCGGTCGGCGACGACCTCGCCGCCCGGCCCGCCGCCGACCACGACGACGTCGAACGTCTCCTCCATCAGCTCTGCACCAGAGGGGTGTCCACGAGGTGTTCGGCCAGGAACCACACCTGCGCCTCGCCGGGGCGGATGACCTCGGAGACGAGCAGGTCGGTGCTGCCCTCGTCGCCCTCCGCCGAGATCCGGGCGGCGGCGTCCCGCGCGTCGACCAGGATCCGCTCGTGCGCGTCGAGGAGCCGCGACAGCATGACGGGGACCTTCTCCACACCGTTCGGCGGTCGCGGAATGGCCGTCAGCTCCGCGACGTGGCGCGGGTCTGCGACCGCGACACCGCCGAGGCTCTGGATTCGCTCGGCCAGCGCGTCCACGACGGCCAGCTGGGCCTCCGCGTGCTTGTCCAGCATCAGGTGGAGCGAGTAGAAGGTCGCCCCGCGCATGAGCCAGTGGTGCTTCTTGTAGAGGGAGTACAGGATCTGCGTATCGGCGAGCACGCGGTTGAGGCGCTGGCAGGCGTACATGCGGGTGTCGTGGCCGAGGCCGATCGGCAGCTGCTTCAGCGTGCCGAACGTCTGGGTCTCGCCGCCCTTCTGGTGCAGCAGCGGCTGACCGCCGCCGCGCGAGGGTGCGGTGGTGGATGCGGTGGTCGCGGTTTCCATCGGTACTCCTGGTGTGGAAGGTGGGAGGGCCCGGCCGCCCGCGCGGGGGTCGCAGGGCGGCCGGACCCGGTCTGTCGCGGCTCGTGCTCAGCGGCCGCCGGGGGCCGCGGTCCGCGCCGCCGCCGGGGCCTGGCCGTGCAGTACGAGCCGGGTGAGCAGCCCGCTGCCGAGGCCGGCCACGAGGGCGGCGGCGGCCCACCACAGCGGGTACGGAGTGAGGCCGAGGGCGGCGTCCAAGGACCACGCGCCGGGGCCGGTGGCGGCGAGAGCGGCGGCGGTGCCGATGAGGACGAGCGGGTACTCGTACCCGTCGTTCTGCACCCAGAGCCCGTGGTGCCACTTCACGGTGAGCGCGACCGTCATGACCCCGATGACGCCGGTCGCGGCGAGCGGGGTCAGAAAGCCGGCGGCGAGCAGCAGACCGGAGCCGATCTGGCCGCCGCCCGCCGCCAGGGCGGTGACGACACCGCCGCGGAAGCCGTCGGCGCGGAACTCCTCCGTCCCGCCCTTGAGTCCCTTGCCGCCCAGGTGGGAGCTGATCTTCTGCACGCCGTGACCGGCGACGAGCAGGCCCGCCAGCAGGCGAAGGATCAGAATGCCGGTGTCCACGAGTGTCAGCCTGCGGCGTGCGCGCCGATGACGCTCTGCGCGTACACGACGCCCAGGCCGTACGCGCCCGCGTGGGCCTTGACGATCTCCATGACCGCGCCGTACGTCTCCTGGCGCGCCCAGTCGCGCTGCAGCTCCAGGAGCACCTGCACCCAGGTCACCGGCACCGCGCCGGCGGCCAGCATCCGCTGCAGCGCGTGCTCGTGGGCGGCCGGGCTGACGCCACCGGAGGCGTCCGAGACGACGTACACCTCGTACCCCTGCTCCAGCGCGGAGAGCGCGGGCAGCACCAGACAGACCTCGGTCCACAGGCCGGCGAGGACGATCTTCTTGCGCCCGGTCGCCTTGACCGCCGCGACGAGGGCCTCGTCCTCCCAGGCGTTCATGCTCGTCCGGTCGATGATCTCGTGCTCGGGGAACACCTCGGCGAGCTGAGGCAGCAGAGGCCCGGAGAAGGACTCGGCGGCCACCGTGGTCAGGACGGCCGGCACGTCGAAAGCCCGAGCCGCCTTGGCGAGCCCCACGGTGCTGTTGATGATCGCGGTGCGGTCACCGCTGCCGGTGCCGAAGAACATCTGCGGCTGGTGGTCCACGAAGAGCATGACCGCGTTGGCGGGCGTGAGCAGGTCCGAGCTCGGGGCAGCCTGAACCTTGGTGATGTCGAACATGAGGGATCCTTTCGGAGCAATCGGTAGGGTGCTCACTGTCAAGGGACAGTAGGAGTTCCCCGCTCGCGGACAGTTGATCTCCCCACTGGCGGACGTGGAAAGTCCCCGGTGGACAGTTGATCTCCCCGC
>NZ_JBHXKE010000161.1:0-21692 GCF_042722765.1 Kitasatospora sp. NPDC058406 | reverse complement strand
GGTGGGTACGCGGGGTTGCTGGGTCGGCCGGGGCCCCCCGGGGAGAGGCCGGGCGCTCCCGGCTGCTCCGCGGGCGAGCGGGTCCGGCGGAGCCCGGGGTCGACGGGGCCCGGGGTCGACGGGGCCGGCGCCGGAGCCCGGGGCCGTTTCCGGGGCGCGTGTCCGGGGCCCGCGGGGCGTGTCCGGGGAGCGCGGGGCGTGTCCGGGGAGCGGCGGGCGGCGTTGAGCAGGGTGTCCGCTCTTGCGTGCGTCCTCCGGGAGCGCGCCCAGCCCGAGAAGGTCCGCCGATGTCCGCTCCGCTCGCCGCCGCCCTGCTCCCGCTCGCCCTGCTGGCACCCGCCGCCGTGCCGGTCTCGACCACCGACGCCGCCTTCGACCCCGCCACCGCCTTCGTCCCGCCGACCGCGATCAGCCACGCGCCGGACCTCGTTCCGTACGGCTCGCACGTACGGGTGGTGGTCGACCGCTCGGCGCCCGGCCGGACGGTACTGACCATGAGCGTGACCGGGGTCGCCGCCGACCGCGAGTTCCCGGTCCACCTGCACACCGGTCCGTGCGGGGCCGACCCGGCCGCGTCCGGCCCGCACTACCAGGACACGGTGGACCCGGTCCGCCCGTCGACCGACCCCGCCTACGCCAACGACCGCAACGAGCTGCGGCTCGCCCTGCGCACCGACGGGCACGGCGACGGCACCGCCGCGACGGTGGTGGCCTGGCAGCCCCGGGCCGGGGAGGCCCGCTCGCTGGTCCTGCACGCGGGCGGCCCGACCGACCCGACCGGCGCGCGCGGCCGGCACGGCGCGCAGGATGCGGCCGGTGCGCACGGTTCGGCCGGTGCGCACGCTCAGCGCGGTCAGCACGGCGCCAACGACCGGGTCGCGTGCGTGAAGCTGGAGGGGCTCTAGCCGCTCACCGGCCGGGCCCGTCCGCCGTCAGGACCCGAGGGTCGCGACCAGGACGGCCTTGATCGTGTGCAGGCGGTTCTCCGCCTGGTCGAAGACGACGGAGTGCTCCGACTCGAACAGCTCGTCGGTGCACTCCAGCTCCGCCATCCCCGTCTCCTCGAACAGCTGCCGGCCGACCACCGTGCCGAGGTCGTGGAAGGCGGGCAGGCAGTGCAGGAACTTCACCGCCGGATTGCCCGTGGCCCGCACGGTGCCCATCGACACCTGGTACGGCTTGAGCAGCGCGACGCGCTCGGCCCAGACCTCCTTGGGCTCCCCCATCGAGACCCAGACGTCGGTGTAGAGGAAGTCGGCGCCGGCCACGCCCTCGGCCACGTCCTCGGTGAGGGTGATCCGAGCACCGGTGCCCTCGGCGAGCGTCCGGGCGGCCTTCTGCACGTCCTCGGCCGGCCAGAGCGAGCGCGGCGCGACGATCCGGACGTCCATGCCGAGCAGCGCGCCGGTGACCAGCAGCGAGTTGCCCATGTTGGAACGGGCGTCACCGAGGTAGGCGAGCGTCACCCCGGTGAGCGGCTTGGTGGTGTGCTCGGTGATGGTCAGCACGTCGGCGAGCAGCTGGGTGGGGTGCCACTCGTTGGTCAGGCCGTTCCAGACCGGCACCCCGGCGTGGGCGGCGAGCTCCTCGACGATCTCCTGGCCGTGCCCGCGGTACTCGATGCCGTCGAACATCCGGCCGAGCACCCGGGCGGTGTCCTTGATCGACTCCTTGTGGCCGATCTGGGACCCGGCCGGGTCCAGGTACGTGGTGGTGGCGCCCTGGTCGTGGGCGGCGACCTCGAAGGCGCAACGGGTCCGGGTGGAGGTCTTCTCGAAGATCAGCGCGATGTTCCG
Organism: Kitasatospora sp. NPDC058406; assembly: GCF_042722765.1. Taxonomy (NCBI): domain Bacteria; kingdom Bacillati; phylum Actinomycetota; class Actinomycetes; order Kitasatosporales; family Streptomycetaceae; genus Kitasatospora; species Kitasatospora sp. NPDC058406. The sequence continues at coordinate 19,896 of NZ_JBHXKE010000161.1, read as the reverse complement.
GCCCCGCAGCCTGGGCCGCTCGGTACCCGCGTACTTCGCCGCCTTGAGCTGAGCGGCGAGGTCCACCAGGAAGCGGAACTCCTGGGGCGTGAAATCGAGCTCCTTGAGGAAGTGCCGGTTCCGGAGGTTGAACGCCATGCCAGGCTCCTGGGGTGACGGGTCGGGCGGAAAGCAGCAAGTCTATACGATACTCGGAATTTCTATGCAAGAGCCTGCGGCCGGTCCACCGGAACCGGTCGACGCCTACAGCCGGGGGTCCACCGGCTCGGCCTCCAACGCCAGAACGGCGAAGACCGGCTCGTGCACCCGCCAGAGCGGCTCGCCGCCGGCCAGCCGGTCCAGTGCCTCCAGACCGAGCGCGTACTCGCGCAGCGCCAGCGAGCGCTTCAGCCCGAGCGCGCCGCCACGCGGACGCTCCCGGTGCCCCCGCTGCCCCCGCTGCTCCGGGTGGTCCGGGTGGTCCGGGTGGTCCGGGCTCTCCGGACCGTGGACCAGCCGCAGGTACTCCCGGCCGCGGACCTTCACCGCCGGCTGCACCAGCCCGCCCGGACGGCCCTCCCCCGCCGCGCCCCGCATCGGCGACACGGGCGGCTTGACCACCATGCCCGGCGCACCGCCCGCCCCGGTCAGCTCCTCCCACCACGCCACGGCCGCGGCCGTCGACGCCTCGTCCCCGGTGTCCACCGCCAGCCGGGCGGTCGGGTACAGGACGGGACCGCCCATCCGGTCGACCGGTGCTCCGGGCCCGGCCGCGCCGCCGGCCACGGGGCCTGCGGCACGGTCCGCCGCGACCAGCCGGTCGATCCGGGCCAGCTGCTCCTCCCGCGGGCGGAGCGCCAGGTTCGCCCCCTCCCCGGCCAGCACCTGGAACGGCGCCAGCCGGACACCCGACTGCCCCTCCCCGGGACGCGCGAACCGGCGGTACGCGTCGGTGAACGCCCGGACGTCCGCCGCACGGCGCCGCTGGCGGCCCGCCTGCGCCGCGACCTCCAACCCGCGGTCGGCAGCCCGCTCCAGCGCGGCGAGAACCGACGGGAGCGCGGCGCCCGCCACCGCGCCGAGCGCCGCGTACCCGCGGTGCGGCGAGGGCCCGTCGGCCGTCACCGGCCACGCCGCCAGGGTCGCGTCCAGCAGCAGCCAGCCGGTGTCCAGCTCCTCGAAGAGCCCGGCCCGCTCGGCCGCCGCCCGCAACCGGAGCAGCAGGGCGGCACACTCCTCGTCGCCCAGCAGCGCCCCGCCCGTCCGTGACCAGACCGCCCCCGGGCCCGCCGGGCCGAAGCGCCGGGCCAGCGCCGCGTCGTCCCGGGACACCAGCACCACCGCGCGCGAGCCCGGATGCCACTCCTCGCACAGGACGTGCCGGACCCCGTCCGCGCGGTACGCGGCGAAGACCTCGTCCGGGTGCTCCCGGTACCCGGGCCGGTGCGAGGCGGGGCCCGGCGGCACCGCCGGCGGCAGGTGGACCAGCAGCCGTGGGTCGACCGCCGAGCGGCTCATCGTCTCCAGTGCCGCCGCCGCGCTCTCCGCCCGGACGGCGACCGGGCCGTGCAGCGCCGTCTCCACCACCCGGCGGCCCGCCACGTCGGCCAGGTCCAGCGGACGGCCCTCGCGCCCGCCCGGCGCGTCGCTGAGCAGCGGGCGGACCGGCGCGTACCACTGCCGCTCCGCCTCGACGGTGACCAGCTCGCGCTCCGGGTAGCGCAGCGCGGTCAGCTCACCGCCGAAGACGCAGCCGGTGTCCAGGCAGACGGTGTTGTGCAGGAAGCTCGCCACCGGAAGCGGCGTGTGCCCGTAGACCACCAGCGCCCGCCCCCGGTACTCCTCCGCCCAGGGGTGGCGCACCGGCAGGCCGTACTCGTCGGTCTCGCCGGTGGTCTCCCCGTACAGCGCGTGCGAGCGGACCCGGCCGGACGAGCGGCCGTGGTAGCGCTCCGGCAGGCCCGCGTGGCAGACCACCAGGTCGCCGCCGTCCAGCAGGTAGTGGTCGGCCAGGCCGCGGATGAACTCCCGGGCCTCGGACCGGAAGCCCGCCGGCTCGGACTCCAGCTGTTCGAGGGACTCGCGCAGGCCGTAGGAGAGGGTCACCCGCTCGCCGTCCAGCGCCCGGGCGAGCTTCTGCTCGTGGTTGCCCGACACGCAGAGCGCGTGACCGGCCGCCACCATGCCCATCACCAGGCGCAGCACGCCCGGCGTGTCCGGGCCGCGGTCGACCAGGTCTCCGACGAAGACCGCCGTCCGGCCGGCCGGTGGGACGGCGTCGACCGGCCGGCCCGCCTCGTCCCGGACGATCCGGTAGCCGAGGCGGGGCAGCAACGACTCCAGCTCGGCGCGGCAGCCGTGGACGTCGCCGACCAGGTCGAACGGGCCGGTCAGATGGCGCAGGTCGACGCGCCGCTTCTCCCGTACCACCTCGGCGGCGGCCACCTCGTCCGCGCCGTGCAGCACGTGCACCCGGCGGAAGCCCTCCTTCTGCAGACCGGCCAGGGACGCGCGCAGCTCGCGGTGCTGGCGCGGGATCACGGACGCGGGCAGGTCGCGGTCCTGCCGGAGACGGGTGCGCTCGGCGCAGACGCCCGGCGGCACGTCCAGCACGATCGCCGCCGGCCTCGCGTCGTGCTCGTGGGCGATCGCGATCAGCCGCTTCCGGGCCGCGGCCTGGACGTTGGTGGCGTCCACCACGGTCAGCCGGCCGGCGGCGAGGCGCTTGCCGACGATGTAGTACAGGACGTCGAAGGCGTCGGCGGAGGCGGACTGGTCGTTCTCGTCGTCGGCCACCAACGCGCGGCAGGTGTCGGAGGAGACCACCTCGGTCGGGCGGAAGTGGCGTCGGGCGAAAGTGGACTTGCCCGCGCCGCTGGTGCCGACCAGCACGACGAGGGAGCCCTCGGTCACCGTCACCGTCACGGCCGGCGGCGCCTCGGCCTCGGCGTCGGCGGCGGCGGCGGCGACCGCGACCTCTGCCGCTGCTGTCGCCGCCGCCGGGAGGCTGCTCGGCCCGGGGGTCCCGGGAGCGGGGGCGCCGGGGTTCGTTTCGTCGCCGGTCATCGGGACTCGCCTCCTCCGAGGGTGGGGGTACCGCGTCTGAAGAGGGCCGGCCCGGCCGGGGCGGCCATGGTGACGGTGTAGCCGTGCTCGGCCGCCACCCGTTCCGCCCAGGTGCCGAACCCGGGATCACCGGCCTGCGACGTGACGACGACCGCCGCCGGGCGCACCGTCCCGAACACCGCGTGCTCCAGGGCCGGACGCCGGTCCGGGTCCGCCCGCCCGACCACGTCGGCGTCGAGCACCGCCGCGTCGAAACCCTTCAGCCTGGCGTCCGCGTACATCAGCGCGCCCTGCACCAACCCGACCCGGACCGTCCGCCGGGTGGCCGCCCACTCCGGCGCCGGCTCCGTCGTGCGCTCCAGACCGAGGCGGTGTGCGGCGGTGGACAGCGCACGCAGCGAGACGTCCACCCCCAGCAGTTCGGTGAACCGGGCGTCCGTCAGCAGTGCCTCGATCAACTCGCCCCGGCCGCAGCCGAGGTGCACCACCCGGGCGGCACCGACCTCGCGCAGCGCGGCCAGGACCGCCGCCCGGCCCGCCTCGACGGCGGCCGTGCGGCCGTCGCCGTCAGCACCCTCGACCGGGCTGTCCGGTTCACCGTCGCCGTACCCGGCGCCGTCGGTCCCGGGCGGCCCGTGGTGGTCCAGGCGACGGGCGATCAGTTCACGTTCGGGGTGCCGGGCCAGCCAGTCCGCGTCGGCGGAGAACAGATTGCCGACCCCCTCCGGCGCGACCCACTGGTCCGTGACGCCCTCCAGCGCCGGCAGCAGTACGGCCAGCTGTCGGAGCGCGTCGGCCGGTCGGGCCGACGCCGCTTCCAGTCCGAGCCGGACGTACGGCGACTCCCCCCACTCGGGGAACTCCTCGTCCAGCGGGATCGCCGCCGCCTCGACCCGCCAGCCCAGCGGCTCGAACAGTCGCCGCACCAGCGCCACACGGCCGCCCTCGCCCGCACCGCCCCCGAGGCCGCGCTCACCGTCGACGCGGACGGCGGGCAGCTCGATGCGCAGCGGGAGAGCGCGATCGGCAGGGTCGGCGGCCGTGATCACCGCCCGGAAGACGGTGCGCAGCGCCGCCGCGAACCGTGACGACACGACGTAGGGGCGATCGTCGCCGGCCCGGACGCGCGCGAGGTCCGACGCGCCGGACGGCCCGCCGCCCCGCCCCTTGCGGGACGGTGCCGGATCCGCCTCCACCAGCAGGACGGCCGTGCAGCGTTCGTCGCCGACCTCCGGGAAGAAGACGTGCGCCTCGCCGTACGCGGTCGCGGCCCGCTGGACCGCGTCCGGCGGCCGGTTCAACAGGCGCGCCAGGTCGGTGGCCGGGCTCCCGGCGGTGCCGGTGGCTGAAATCGACATGAACACCTGTCCGAGTATCGCCCAGCTCCGAGCCCTCGGACAGCCGGTTTTCGTCCGGATGCGGCGGCTCCCCGGCCCTGTCCGGACGGTGAGCGTGTTCGGCACCGGGGGCCCGCATTCGTTAACGTGCACGATGTGACTGCAGAATCCACCACCCCCGTGAGCGGCGCCGTTGCCGCCGGTCTGGCCACCATCGCCGCCGACGGCACCATCCTCGACACCTGGTACCCGGCCCCCGTGCTGGCTGCCGACCCCGGCCCCGCCGGGACCGTCCTCCTGACCACCGAACAGGCCGAGGCCGAGCTGGGCGCCGGCGCCGCCGAGGCGCTGCGGGCCGACGCCCGCCGCGGCGTCGACGTGGTCGCCGTGCGCACCACCATCGCCTCGCTGGACGAGAAGCCGATCGACGCGCACGACGCCTACCTGCGCCTGCACCTGCTCAGCCACCGCCTGGTGAAGCCCCACGGCCAGAACCTCGACGGCATCTTCGGTCTGCTCGCCAACGTGGCGTGGACCAGCATCGGCGCGGTGCCGGTGGAGAAGGTCGAGCAGGCCCGGCTGGCCGTGCGCGCCCAGGGCGGGCAGCTCGCCGTCTACGGGATCGACAAGTTCCCGCGGATGACCGACTTCGTCGCCCCGTCCGGTGTGCGCATCGCCCACGCGGACCGCGTCCGGCTCGGTGCGCACCTGGCCGTCGGCACCACCGTGATGCACGAGGGCTTCGTCAACTTCAACGCCGGCACGCTGGGCACCTCCATGGTCGAGGGCCGGATCAGCGCCGGTGTCGTGGTCGGCGACCACAGCGACATCGGCGGCGGCTCCTCGATCATGGGCACCCTGTCGGGCGGTGGCAAGCAGGTCGTCTCGGTCGGCGAGCGCTGCCTGCTCGGTGCCAACGCGGGCATCGGCATCTCCCTCGGCAACGACTGCGTCGTCGAGGCCGGCCTCTACGTCACCGCCGGCACCCGGGTGACCACCCCGGACGGCACCGTGGCCAAGGCCGTCGAGCTGTCCGGCCAGGACAACCTCCTCTTCCGCCGCAACTCCCAGTCCGGTGCGGTCGAGGTCATCGCCCGCTCCGGCTCGTGGGGCGGCCTCAACGCCGACCTGCACGCCCACAACTGACACCTGTCTCCTTCGAGGGTGTGGTCTCTTCCCCCTTTCCCGCCGTGCCGTCCGCCTCGTGAACGCGGGCGGCACGGCGGGGAGGGTGTCCGAGGGCCCCGGCGCCGCCGCTGCGACGCCGGGGCTCTTCCCGTCCCGGGCGGCGAGCGATCACGTGCGGCGGGCGATCACGTGCGGCGGGCGATCACGTGCGGCGAGCCGCGTCTGACCGAGGAGGCCGCGCGGCGGCAAGCCGAGGTCACCCGGGAGGCTGACGGCCAGCGCCGGTCGGACCGCATCGGGTGGTCGTCGGTGACTCCGGTTCGGGGAGTTCGTTGGTTGCAGCGGCGGGGCGCGTCAGGCCGCCGCCGACGGCTTCACGCCGCACCGCCGATCCGAAGAGGTCCCCTCATGCCCGACTTCCGGTCCGAGGCGTCCGCCGCCCCGCAGCACTCCGCCGGCGACGGGTCGGCCGCGCCCGCCACCCCGAGGAGCCTGCTGGAGCAGATGCAGGAACTACTCGCCTCGGTCACCGCGGACCTCGCCGAACTGCGGTCCTCGGGCATCCGTACCCCCGCCCCGGGCGGTGCCGGCCCGACCGGCACCGGCGACAACCGGGCCGCCGGCCCTCGTACCGACGAGGCCGACGACCCGACCGCCACCCGCTGACCGGGCAGCCCGGCCGCACCGCCCCTCGGCACCGCCACCTTCGCCGCCGCACCCGGCGGGTCGAGCCGGACCACCAGCAGCGGCCCCCTCCGCCCGGCCGGCGGTGCGAGCAGCACCGGCACGTCCTTCTCCTCCGGACACACCTCCTCGGCCCGAGCCCCCTCGGTACGGTCCTCCCCCACGCAGTTCTCCGGTGTGCTTCCGTCCTCGCCGGGCGGGCCGTCCTCCTCCGTCGCCCTCCCGACGGCCTGCAGCAGTCGGCCGACGAGATCGGTGCACTCCGCCCCGGCGTCGACCCCGTCGATGCACGTCCAGTAGAGGCTCTCGGTGTCGGCCCCGCAGGCCAGCACCACCAGCGTCTCGCCGACGTCCCGCAGCAACCCGCCGAGTTCGCCGAGGGCCGGTTCGAGGTCACCGAGGTCGGTGAGCCGCCCCGCCCTGCCGCCGACGCCGAACGCCGTCACCGCCGACGCGTCACCTCCCGACTGGTCCAGACAGCCCGCCGCGTGGGCTGCCGACTCGACCAACTGTTGCCCCAGCCCGGCGAGTTCACCTTCGTCCGACTCGGCCAGCCGGGCACCCACCGCCTCGGTGAGCAGCGCCGCCTGTCGCGCCTCGGCGAGCACGTCCGGCACGTTCCTGGTCTCCGCCAGGGCGTGCCGGGCCGTCTTGATCAGTCGCAGCGCCTCCATGTCCGACCACCCTTCCCTCGCCCGTACGGCGCCCTGCCGCACGGTCACGGCGACAGCGTGCGGCCCGAGAAGGAGGGTCCGCACCGGACGGCCGGAAAGCTGTGGACAACCCGGGGGCTGTGGACAACTTTTGTCCCTCACACGGGCGATGATCCGCTCTCGGGGTTGACGTCACCTCCTTCGGAGGGGGCTCCGGGCACTGGGAAGCGCAGCTCGTTCCGCTCGATCTTGGCCGCCAGCGCCGTCAGCGGATCGACCCCGACGGCGGTGCAGAACTGGAGCAGGTAGGCGAGCACGTCCGCCACCTCGTCCCGCACCCGGTGCGCGCGGTCCGGGTCGGCCATCACCGCCGACGCCTGCTCGGGCGTGAGCCACTGGAAGATCTCCAGCAGCTCGCCGGCCTCCACGGTCAGCGCCGACGCCAGGTTCTTGGGCGTGTGGAAGGGCTCCCAGCGGCGTGCCGCGGCGAACTCCGTCAATCGCTGCCGCAGCCCCTCCAGGGTCGGGGCCGCGGACTCCGTCTCTCGTTCGTTCACCCGTCCAGGTCTACCGCACCGGCGTCCGCCACCTCCCCGGCGGCCACCCCGGACCGGCCGGTCCCCGGGGAAGCGGCCCCCGACACGGCCGCCCCGGGGAAGGCCGTCGCGTGGGCCGACCCGGCGCACCGCGCCGCCTGCGCCGGCACCCGGGCCGTCTCGGCACGCAGCACGGTGTGCCCGGAGTCGGGGTCCCGTCGGCACTCCACCAGCGCGGCCCCGGGCGGCAGGTCGCCGGGCCCGCCGAGCGCCTCGCGGGCGGCGGCCGGTTCCTGGAGGGTGGTGAGCACGCGCAGCTGGTTGCGTCCGGACATGTCGCGGGCGAGCCGCAGCAGCGAGGCGGTCTGGTCGGTGCCGAGCCCGGCGCCGAGGTCCTCGGCGAGCACGGTGAGTTGCCGGTGCGCCCACGGCACCTCGGCGGCCACGTCGAGGTCGAGCACCCCGGCGCCGGTGAGCAGCACGGCCGAGAAGGCGAGGTGGCGGAGCATGCCGTCGGAGGCCTGGTCGGCGCCGGTGCGGCCGAGGACGCCTTCGTCGAAGACGGCGAGCACCCGCCGGTCGGCGCCGCTGCCGCGGTGCGCGAGGTCGAGGCCGAGCAGCGGGTGCGGCGCGGCGTCCTGCACCACGCGCAGCAACTGCCCGTAGCGGCGCCCGCATTCGTTGCTGAGCCGGGCGATGACGGCGGAGATGTTGGCGGCGTTGCCGAGCAGCCGGGCGCGCGGGTCGGGGCGGGCCCAGCCGCGCATCAGGGCGGGCACGGGGTGGACGGGGAAGACCTCACGGAGCGCGGTGAGGAGCTGTTCGGCGGCGGCCAGCACCTTCCGCTCGCCGGGCGAGGAGCCGGCGACGCGCAGCGGGATCTGCGCGGTGATCAGGGTGCCGCTCGGGAAGGGCGCGCGGATGTCGCCCTGCCGGCTGTCGTTGTGCCAGCTGACGTTGATCCGCCGGTTGCGGAGGTCCTGTTCGCCGGTCTCGACGAGGGTCCGGCCGTCCAGGGTGAGCTGTTCCCGGGCGATCCGGACGGGCCCGTCGGTGCGGACGACGATCTCCAGGCCGACGGGCCCGTCGGCGGACCGGACGGTGCAGCCGAGGATGACGGCGTTGCGGCCGTGCGGGACGCAGCCGTCCAGACCACCACGGACGGGGGTGGCCAGGGGGCCGGCGGCGCCGGGGACCCCGTCGAGGGAGTCGGTGATCTCCTCCCCGAGGGCGAGCCGGGAGAGCACGGCGAGGGCGTCGAGCGCGTTGGACTTGCCGACCCCGGCGGGCCCGTGCAGCACGGTGAGGGGCGCGAGGGGCAGCACCGCGCGCCGGTAGGACTTGAACGAGGTGAGCCGGACCTCCTCGACGGTCGGGCGCCGGGCGGCCGGTGGGCCGGGTTCCGAGGTGCGCTGCTGTGGGTGGGCCGGCACGGCGGTCCGGGTGGCGTCGCGGTTCACCCGTCGGACGTTAGCCTCCGGTCGAGCGGCAGAAACGTGCCTGCCCGGCAGATTCATCCCATCGGGGTCGAACCGCGGGACCCGGGCACCCGCGGCACCGGCGGATCCGCCACCCGGGCCTCGTCCGCCGCCGCACGGGCAGCCGCACGGGCACCGTCCGCCGCCGCACGGACGGCCACTCGGGCACCGTCCGCCGGCACCCGGACAGCCGCACGGACCCCGACCGGGGCCTCAGCGCCGGTAGGCGGCGACGGTGACGGAAGCGGTCACCTCGACGGGGTCGGGCAGCTCCGCGAGCCGTGCCGCCAGCACCTCCGGGTCGGTGTGCCAGGCGCTCGGACCCATGCCCACCACGGTTCGCACGTCCTCGGCCGAGAGCCGCAGCGTGCACTCGACCTCCCGCCGCCCGGCGGGCGTCAGGTGGGGACCGAGCTTCTCGTCGATCCGCCGCTGCTTGTCCTCGTCGACCGAGAGCAGACCGAGGGCGGTGACGAGCTCCCGCAGGTGGCGCGGGGTGGGTGAGACCAGCAGCAGGGTGCCGCCGGGGCGCAGCACCCGGCGGATCTCGGGGCCGTTGCGCGGCGCGAAGACGTTGAGCACGAGCCCGGCGGAGGCGTCCAGGAGCGGCAGCGGCCGCCAGGCGTCACAGACCACGGCGCCGATCCGGGGGTGGGCCCGCGCGGCGCGGCGCAGCGCGTACTTGGAGATGTCGAGGGCCGCACCGGGCCGTCCGGGGAGGGCGTCGAGGACGTGGGCGAGGTAGTGGCCGGTGCCTGCCCCGAGGTCGGCGACGAGCCCTTCGGGATCCGCCGCGACCGCCGACTCGGCGAGGGCGTCGGCGATCGGCCGGTAGTGGCCGGCGGCGAGGAAGTCGCTGCGGGCGGCGACCATCCCGGCGGTGTCGCCGGTACCGGTGTGGGCGTCACCGGCGAGCAGGCTGACGTAGCCCTGCTTGGCGAGGTCGTGGCTGTGCCCGCCGGGGCAGCGCAGGGTGCGCCCGTCGAGGGTGAGCGCCTGCGCGCAGTGCGGGCAGGCCAGGTAGGGCTCGATGTCCTGCAGCAACGGTCCGTCTTCTCTCGCCATCCGGTCGCGTCGTCCGGCCGGAGGGCCAGCCTAACGACCGGCGCCGCCCGGACCCGCATCCGCCGGACCGGCCGTCCGGCGGCCCACCGGCGAGGAGCTGTCCGCCCACGGGCCGGCACGAAGGCCGCCACGGGAGTCCGGCCGGGAGTCCGGCCGGGAGTCGGCACCGGACTCGGCACCGGACTCGGCCCGGGTGTCGGACGCCCGCGGGTCGACGGCCCCCGGCCCGGTTCCGGCCGGTCGCTGCGCCGGGACGGATCGCGGGCCCGCGCCGCCGACCCGCAGCGCGAGCGCGGCCAACGCCTCGGGGGCGCCGGCCTGGCCCCGGATGCCGGGGAAGGCGTTGACGTCGACCACGACCGGTTCGGCGGGTCCGTCCAGCAGGTCGACGCCGTACACGTCGAGGCCGAAGACCTCGCCGACCCGGAGCGCGAGCCGGGCGCGGTCGGCGGGCAGCTCCGCAGGGCCGAACGCCCCTCCGGGGTGGTGGAGTTCACTGACGCCCGGATCGGTGAGCTCGGAGCGCCGGCGGGCACAGAACACCTGCCCGGCGACGACCCAGAGCTTCTGGTCCCACCCGGTGCTCGCCAGATAGGGCTGGACGACGACGGATTCGCCGGGCCACTCCCCGGCGAGGACGCGCAGCCGGGCCGCGTCGTCCACCCGGGCCACGAGGTCGTGGCGGCGGCTGTGACGACTCTTGACGACGAACGGGAAGCCGGGGGCCGGGTGGTCGGGCTGCGCCACCAGATCGGCCAGATCGGCGACGGTGCGGGTGGCGGCGAAGGGCAGCCCGGCCCGGACCGCGAGGTCGGCCATGGCGGTGCGGTCCTGGCAGAGCTCGGTGGCCGCAGCCGAGTTGACGACGGGTGCGCCGCGCTCCTCCAGGTGCCGGGCGAGCGCCAGGGCCCGCGGCGTGTGGGCCTTGAGCAGGTAGACGTCGGCGAGTTCGCCGGGGCCGATCCGCTCGGACGGCTCGCCGGGGCCGGTGGTCGGGTCGAGGTCCTCGACCAGGTGGCCCCGGGCGGTCAGCAGCGCCGCGGTGGCGGCGAGCACGGGGTGGTCCGGGTTCGAGGCGAGCAGGCCGATCCTCATATCGCGCCGCCGGCTCCCCCGGCGCCGACGCCCGCCCCCACGGCCCCGCCGCCCTGCGCGGGCAGCCGGACCGGTTCCGGCCCGTTCCCGACCGGCACCCCGGGCTCGGCCGCCGGCGGCCCGCCGCCCAGGCCGGGCGCCCCCACGCCCGACACGCCCAGGCGCATGGTCGCCAGATCCGCCGCCGCGAGGCCGGGCACGCCCAGGCCCGCCGCTCCCAGCGCGGCCGGGGCGGTGACCGCCGTGCCGGTCCGGGCGAGCCGCAGCACCGCCCGCGCGACCCGCGCGACCGCGTCGGGCACCTGCCGGAAGCTGGGGAAGTCATTGATGTCGACGACCACCGGCCCGTCCGGCCCGAGCAGCACGTCGACGCCGTAGAGGTCGAGCCCGAACACCTCCCCGACCTGCCCCGCGATCCGCGCGACCTCGGGGGCGAGCGGCACCTGCCGCTCCCGCACCCCCTGGTCGGGGTTGAGCGGGGAGCGCCGCTCGGTGGCGTACAGCTCGCCGTCGACGCAGTAGACCTTGAGGTCCGTGCCGGAGTTGGGAACGTACGGCTGCGCGATCAGCAGGCCCTCGCCGGCCAGCAGGGGGCCGAGTTCGCCGAGGTGTCCGGGGTCCCGAACGAGCCGCACCGCCCGCCCGGAGCTCCCGTCGGCCGGCTTGACGACCAGCGGGTACTCGGCGGCCGGGATCTCGGCGAGCCGCTCCCAGCGGGCGGCGGCGTAGGTGACGGGGACGGGCAGCCCCCGGGTGCGGGCGATCACCGAGGCGAGCGCCTTGTCCCGGACGCCGCGGATGGAGCGGGCGTCGTTGACGGTCGTGAGGCCGACGGCGGCGGCCGCCTCCAGCAGGGTGAGGCCGGGGCCGCCGGAGACGGTCTTGAGCACCCAGGCGTCGTGGCTGCCGGCCCGGACCGCCTCGGAGACGGCCATCAACGAGTCACCGGGGCGCAGCACGTCCACCCGGTGCCCCCACGCGGTGAGTTGGCGCACGACGTCGAGCGGCATGCCGTCGTACCGGTAGTGCTCCTCCACCAGAAAGCAGAGCTTCATGAGCCTGTCCATCCCCCTCGCTTCACCCAGCGCGGACGTCCGCCGTTCCCGTCCGGCAGAGCTGTAAAGGCCCCAGGATGCCACGCGGCCCGTACGCAAGATCGCCCGGCCTGTAAGCGTTCGGCAACAATCGCGCCGAAATGCCCGGGCAGGGCCGCACCCGGCTGCCCCCGGACCTTGCCGCCCCCGGCCCGTCCGCATGCGCACCGGCCGCCGGCGGGAGCTTCGCCGCCCCGGCAAATACCGTGGCGGGAACCCGGCGGTCCTGCTTGGATGCACGGCGTGACTTCTGCCGATCATGCCCCCGCCACCCACGCCGCCCACGCCCCCGGCGCCCTCCTCGACGAGATCGAGCGCTACTACGACGCGGTCCCGCGCGCCGCCGCCCGCGTCGAGGACTTCGGACCGCTCAGCCTCTTCGTCCGCGAGGGCGAGGGCTGGCCGTACTACGCCCGTCCCGCGCTGAGCCACGACGGCCCGGCCGCCACCGCCGGGGACGTCCGCCGGGTGCTCGACCGTCAGCGCGAGCTGGGGCTGCCGGAGGCCTTCGAGTGGGTGGCCGAGCACGATCCGCTGCTGCGCGCGGCGGTCGAGGAGGCGGGGCTGGTGGTGCACGAGCACCCGCTGCTGGTCCTCGGCCCGGAGGACGAGCCGAATTCGGACGGCGGACCGGCCGACGGCGTGACCGTCCGGGTGCTGGCCGCCGGCGACCCGGCGCTGGCGGCTGCGGTGGCCGTCCCGCATCTGGCGTTCGGCGAGCCGGGTACCGGCGTGGGGAACGCCGGGCCGGAGGAACTGACCGCGCTGGCCATGGAGTTGGCGTCCAACGGCACGGTGGAGCGGACCGCCGGGCAGATCTCCTCGGGGCGTACCGTGGTCGCCGCCGCCGTGCAGGACGGGGCGGCGCTCTGCGCGGGCCAGCACAACCCGGTGGGCCCGGTCACCGAGGTGGCCGGCGTCGGAACCCTTCCGACGGCGCGCCGGCGCGGCCTCGGTCTCGCGGTCACCGCGGCGCTGGTCGCGCACGCGCGGGCCAACGGGGTGCGGACGGTGTTCCTGTCCGCCGCCGACGAGGACGTCGCCCGGATCTACCGCCGGGCGGGCTTCCGCCCCTTCGCCACCGCGCTGATCGCCGAGCCCGCCGAGCCCGCCGGGCCCGGCGCACCCACCGCCGAAGCCACCGGAGCCGCCGAAGCCGCCTCCGACACGGCCGGGCCCTCCCCCGCGTGATCCTCAGTCCGAGTCCTCGTCCTCCTCACCGCTGACACCCTCGCCCTCGGCCTCGTCCACCACCCACGCGGCCAGCCGGTCCGCCACCCCGGAGACGCCCAGCCGCCCCTCGCGGATGGCCCGGGCGAGGCTGCGCACCTCGCGGGCGGTGGTCGCCACCGTGCAGCCGCTGGCCACCAGGTAGGCGTAGGCGACGGCGGTGGCGAACAGTTCGTTGGTCTTCTCCAGGGACGGCACCCGGATCAGTTGGTGCATCAGGGCGGCCGCCCGGTCCTGCGGCTCGGGGTAGACGGCGATGTCGAAGATCTCGGCCTGATGCCGGGAGACCGCCGCGAGCAGCGATCCGTAGTCGGTGACCTGCGGGTCACCGGGTGTGTACTGCTCGGCGGTCATGAGCAGCCACGAGAGGTCGACCTCCAGGTTCAACGACGCACGTCCTGGAGGTCGGCCCCGCCGAACTCGGCCAGGAAGGCCGTCTCGTACTCCTTCATGAACTGCGCGGCCGCGTCGACGAACACCCGCCCGGCCTCGCCCATGTCCTGCTGGACGAGGCGTTCGATGTACTGGTTCATGCTGATCCCCTGCTGCTCCGCCCGTTCCCGGGCCATCTCCGCGGTGGTGGCGTCCACCCGGACGTTCAGCTGTTTCTTACCCATGAATCCCAAGCTAGCGCTGAAGTGCTAGCACAACAAGGGCGCGCGCACGCACCCCGCACGCGGGTGGCGACGCGTGGGCGCCCACGGAGAGTGAGACTTGAAGAGTTCTTCACCTTCGGAGAACCTGAAGTGCCCTGAGCATTCCCTGGAGCGGCACCGACCGGTGTGGAGGCCGGCAATGACAGCCATGTTCGACCAGGAGCTGCGCGAGCAGCTCACCCAGGCCCGCAAGGAACTCGCGGCCGCCCGCGCCGAAGGGGACGCCGACGGCGTCCAGGCGTACGAAGGCCGGATCGCCGGGCTGATCCGGCTCGCCGCCCAGCACGGCATCACGCTCCCGCACGGTGTCGACGAAGAGGAGCAGAACCTGCGCTGACCCCGCCGCGCGCCCGACAGCACGGGCTCCCCGACCGACGACGGAGGCGGTACCCGGGAACCCGGGTACCGCCTCCGTCACATCCGCTCCGTCCGACCGGCCCCGCGGGGCGGCTGTCCGTCCCCGCCCGGCACCGGCGGACCGCTACTCGCCGCCGACCGGCTCCAGGATCGCCACGCACTCGAAGTGGTGCGTCATCGGGAACAGGTCGAAGGCCCGCAGCGAGACCGGCCGGTAGCCGCCCTCCCGGAAGAACGCCAGGTCCCGGGCGAGCGCCGCCGGGTCGCAGGCCACGTACGCGATCCGGCGGGCGCCGAGCCCGGCCAGGTGCGCGACGGTCTCCCGCCCGGCACCCGCGCGCGGCGGGTCGAGGACGATCAGGTCGGTGGCGGTGATGCCGGTGCGCGGCAGGAGCTTCTCCACCCGGTCGCACTCGATCCGGACGTTCTCCAGCGCCGCCAGGTTGTGCCTGGCGTCGGCCACCGCCTGCTTGGAGGACTCGATGCCGAGCACCGCGCCCTCCTCGCCGACCCGGTCGGCCAGCGCGCCCGCGAACAGGCCCACGCCGCAGTACAGGTCGAGCGCGTTCTCGCCCCACTGCGGGTCCAGGCCGTCCAGCACCGCGTCGACCAGGGTCTCCGGGGCCTCCGGGTGGATCTGCCAGAAGCCGCCGTCGCTGACCCGCCAGGTCCGCCCGGCCGCGCGCTCGCGGACGAAGTTGCGGCCGTGCACGCGGTGGGGGTCGCCCTGCTCGTCGATCCGGGTGATCGAGACCGGCTGGTCCAGCTCGACCAGCGGCAGCTGGGCGCCCGGCGCCGGGGTGAGGACCACCTGGCGGTCGGAGGAGCCGGACGCGGCGATCGCCTCGACCGAGACGATGCCCGGCCAGTCCCGGGCCTCGATGCCCAGCTCGGTGACGCCCGCGGCGGCGATCAGGCAGCGGTCGACCGGCTGGATGTCGTGCGAGCGGTGCTTGCGCAGCCCGACCTTGCCGGTGGCCGGGTCCACGGCGTACTGCACCCGGGTCCGCCAGGCGGGCACCTCGCCGGGCGGCAGCTTCCCGCCGACCGGTTCGACGCTGCCGTCCCAGCCGGCCTCGACCGGGGTCAGGCCGGCGAGCTTGGCCAGCTGCTCGGTGAGCACCTGCACCTTGAGCTTGCGCTGCCCGCCGGGGGACACGTGCTGCCAGTCGCAGCCGCCGCACTTGCCGGGCCCGGAGAAGGGACACGGCGGGGCGATGCGCTCCTTGGCGGGCTCCAGCACCTCGACCGCGTCGGCGCGCAGGAACCGGGACTTGGTGGTCCCGTCGGTGACCTGGACGATCACCCTCTCACCCGGCAGCGTGTGCCGGACGAACAGCACCCGGCCCTCGTGCCGGGCCACGCAGTGCCCGCCGCCGTGCGCCACCGGGCCGACCTCGACCTCGTAGCGCTCGCCGACGAGCGGGTCGCCGCCGGGGCCCCGGGGCGCAGCCTCGGCCCGCGGGGCGCGGGTCGTGGACCGCAGCGCGCGCGGCGGTCGCACCGCCTGCTTGCGCGGGCGGGCACCGTCCTTCGGCTGATCCGCACGCGCCTCCCGGCGGTCGGACCGCTGCGGCCGGTCGGAGCGCTCGGAGCGCTCGGAACGCTGCGGGCGCTCGGACTGCTCCGGACGCTCCGGGGCACGCTCCTCCGGCGCGAGCGGCGCCGTCTGCGCGGTGAAGCCCTCGCGGTCGGTGGCCGCAGGCCGGAACGGCTTGCCCCAGCGCGGCCGGGCGACCTGGCCGGGCTTGCCGGCGCCACCCTTGCGGGAGCCCTTGCCGGAGGCACCGGAACGGGAACCACCGGACGAGCCGGACGAACGGGGCGGGGTATTGCGGGTCACTGGGAGGAGTCCTTGCTGCTGTCAGCGGGGGCGGCGGTCGTGCCTTCGGGCTTTGCGGAGACCTCCGACTTTACGGCCTTCGGCGCCCGGGGCTCACCACGACGGACGGCACCCGGCGCCGACCAGGCCTTCTGCGGCTTGCGCCGTTCGGACGACTCCAACTGCCACGGTACCGAGGTCACCATCACTCCCGGCTTGAACAGCAGCCGCCCCTTGAGCCGCAGCGCACTCTGGTTGTGCAGCAGGTGCTCGTACCAGTGGCCGACCACGTACTCGGGGATGTAGACCGACACCACGTCGCGCGGGCTGCTGCGGCGAAGGTTCTTCACGTAGTCCAGCACCGGGCCGGTGATCTCCCGGAACGGCGAGTCCAGCACCTTGAGCGGCACCTCGATGCCCCGCTCGTCCCACTCGGCGCGCAGCGCCGCGGTGTCCGCCGGGTCGACGTTGACGGTCACCGCCTCCAGCGTGTGCGCGCGGGCCAGCCGCGCGTAGGCCAGGGCCCGCAGCGCCGGCTTGTGCAGCTTGGAGACCAGGACGATGGCGTGCACCCGGGTGGGCAGCACCACGTCGTCCGGTTCCTCGGCCGCGACCAGCTCCGCGGAGACCCGGTCGTAGTGCCGGCGGATCGCCTTCATCACCACGAACAGCACGACCATCGCGGCGATCGCGATCCAGGCGTGGCTGATCTTGGTCGCGAGCACGACGATCAGCACCGCCATGGTCATCACCAGACCGAAGCTGTTGATCGCCCGGCTGCGCTGCATGTGCCGCCGCTTGGCCGGGTCGGTCTCGGTGCGCAGCAGCCTGGTCCAGTGCCGGATCATGCCGGACTGGCTCATGTTGAAGGAGACGAAGACGCCGACGATGTACAGCTGGATCAGCCGGGTCGGGTCCGCGTCGAAGGCGATGATGAACAGGATCGCGGCCAGCGCCAGCAGGATGATGCCGTTGGAGAAGGCCAGCCGGTCACCGCGGGTGTGCAGCTGGCGCGGCAGGTACCGGTCCTGGGCGAGGATCGAGCCGAGCACCGGGAAGCCGTTGAACGCGGTGTTGGCGGCCAGCACCAGGATCAGGCCGGTGACGGCCGCGACGAAGTAGAAGCCGGGCGTGAAGTTCGAGAAGACGGCCTCGCTGATCTGGGCCAGCGCGGTCTTCTGGTGGTAGTCGGCGGGGGCGCCGCCCAGCTGGTGCTCGGGCTCCTCGGCCATCTGGACGCCGGTGAGCCGGGCCAGCCAGATGATGCCCATGAACATCACCACGGCGATGCTCGCCATCATCAGCAGGGTGGTCGCGGCGTTCTTGCTCTTCGGCTTGCGGAACGCCGGCACGCCGTTGGAGATCGCCTCGACACCGGTGAGCGCGGCACAGCCCGAGGAGAACGCCTTGAGCAGCAGGAACACCATCGCGAAACCGGCCAGCGACTCGTTCCCGGGGGTCGCCTCCAGCTGGAAGCCGGCGCTCTCGGCGGGGATGTCCTGCCCCAGGCCGAAGTGCCGGACCACGCCGTACACCACCATGCCGAGGACGCCCACCATGAAGGCGTACGTCGGGACGGCGAAGGCCGAGCCGGACTCCCGCACCCCGCGCAGGTTCATGCCCATCAGCACGATCACCAGGACGACGGACAGGGTCAGCTCGTGGCCGCGGAGCGCGGGCACCGCCGAGACCACGTTGGCGACACCCGAGGTGGTGGAGACCGCCACCGTCAGGATGTAGTCGACCATCAGCGCGCTCGCGACCACCAGGCCCGAGTTCGGGCCGTGGTTCACGGTGGCGACCTCGTAGTCACCGCCACCGCTCGGGTACGCGTGCACGTTCTGCCGGTACGAGGCCACCACGGCGAGCATCACGATGGCGACGACGACGCCGATCTGCCACGAGAAGTGGATGGCCGAGACACCCGCCAGGGACAGGGTCAGCAGGATCTCCTCGGGCGCGTACGCGACCGAGGAGAGCGCGTCCGAGGCGAAGACGGGCAGCGCGATGCGCTTGGGGAGCAGCGTCTCCCCGAGCTTGTCGCTGCGCAGCGCACGCCCGATCAGGATGCGTTTCGGTAGGTCAGTCGGCATAGGCACGTTAAGGAATCGTAGGGGTAGTCGGCCGTCGGGTCAGACGGACATCCCCCCCTTCGTCGCGACTGTGTTCGGTGGACCGGCTAGCGTGTCGGATACGAGCAGGCGGGCAACACTCAGGTTGTCGTACCGAGCCACACGAGGACGCCCACCCCGGAGACCGGGGCGGGGAAACGGAGAACAGCGGTGTTTGCGCAGGTCAAGGCCCAAACGGGACGGGTGAGGTAGCGCCGGTGCACATCGTCATCATGGGCTGCGGCCGGGTGGGCTCCGCGCTCGCCCGAGCGTTGGAGAAACAGGGCCACTCGGTGGCCGTGGTGGACCAGGACCCGACGGCGTTCCGCCGCCTGGGCGCCGGGTTCAACGGTCGCCGGGTCACCGGCGTCGGCTTCGACCAGGACACCCTGCGGGAAGCCGGCATCGAGGAGGCGGGCGCCTTCGCCGCCGTCTCCAGCGGTGACAACTCCAACATCATCGCGGCCCGGGTCGCCCGGGAGAACTTCGGCGTGGAGAACGTCGCGGCCCGCATCTACGACCCGCGGCGCGCCGAGGTCTACCAGCGCCTGGGCATCCCGACCGTCGCCACCGTCCGCTGGACGGCCGACCAGATGCTGCGCCGGCTGCTGCCGAGCGGCGCCGAGCCGCTCTGGCAGGACCCGAGCGGCGCCGTCCAGCTCGCCGAGGTCGCCTACGCCCCGGACTGGGTCGGCCACCGGATGAGCGAACTCGAAGAGGCCTCCGGCACCCGGGTGTCGTTCGTCACCCGGCTCGGCGAGGGCATCCTGCCCGCGCCCCACATGGTGGTGCAGGAAGGCGACCTGGTGCACGTGATGCTGCGCCGGGCCGACCTGACCGCGGTCGAGGCCGCGTTCGCGCAGGGCCCGGAGAAGGAGGGTCACTGATGCGAGTCGCCATTGCCGGAGCCGGTGCCGTCGGCCGCTCGATCGCGGGCGAGCTGCTGGAGAACGGCCACGAGGTCCTGCTGATCGACAAGAACCCGAACTCCATCTCCGTGGAGCGGGTGCCCATGGCGGAGTGGCTGCTGGCCGACGCCTGCGAGATCACCTCCCTGGACGAGGCCGCCCTGCAGCGCTGCCACGTGGTGATCGCCGCGACCGGTGACGACAAGGTCAACCTGGTCGTGTCGCTGCTCGCGAAGACCGAGTACGGGGTGCCCCGGGTGGTCGCCCGGGTGAACAACCCCAAGAACGAATGGCTCTTCAACGAGTCCTGGGGCGTGGACGTCGCCGTCTCCACCCCGCGCCTGATGTCCGCCCTGGTCGAGGAGGCCGTGAGCGTCGGCGACCTGGTCCGGCTGATGCGCTTCAGCCAGGGCAACGCCAACCTCGTCGAGCTGACCCTCGCCGCCGACACCGAGCTGGTCGGCACCCGCGTCGGCGACGTGCCGTGGCCGCCGGACACCGCGCTGGTGACGATCATCCGCGAGGGCCGGGTCCTGGTGCCGCGCAAGGACGACACCCTGGAGGGCGGCGACGAGCTGCTCTTCGTCGCGGCCCAGGAGCGGGAGGAGGAGCTGGAGAACCTGCTCTCCGCCTCCTCCGGCGCCCAGTAGCACCCGCGCACGAACGTCGAGGGACCCGTACTCGGTGAGTACGGGTC
>NZ_JBHXKE010000160.1:0-21934 GCF_042722765.1 Kitasatospora sp. NPDC058406 | reverse complement strand
GGGCCCCGAAGGGGAACAACACCATCTACCGGCCTGGGCCGGTCCTCTGTTTCCGCACTGCCCCGGGGGATGGGGCGTGCGGGGATCGCGAATGCGTGACCGGAAACCACCGTCCTTCGTAGCTGAGGGGTCTGCGGTGTCCGCCCGGACTGAACTGCTGCCTCACGGGCCGGGCGATCCTGATGGCGCTTGCGCCCTCCGTCCTTCCTCTGCGTCACTGACATTCCTGCGAACTGCGGTTTCACACGGGTACTGCTGGTACGGCGCACTGCTTCGGCAGCCCTTGACTGCCACCCGGTCCGGCTGCCGGCTCCATCGCCCGTCCTGCTCACGAGCTCGGCGTGGAACCCCGCTGTCCGGACCTCCCCGGCACGCGCGCCCGCAGTCCGGCGCCTTTGCTGGGGTACTGCGTCTGTCGGCGGCGGTACCGCCCGGTGGTGGCCCCTGATCACTGCGGGCCACCGGGCCCGGCCACCGGTCCTGTCGCCGCACTGCACTTCCTTGGCTTCAGGGCCCCGCAACCGTGCCGACCTGCGAACTTCCGTCACACTTCCCGCCAGTTCGTGTCTGGCGGGTACCTCTCGACTGCTTGCTACGAGAGAAACACTAACCACAGCCGACATCAATGTCTACTCCCGCCAGAGCAGATTTTTCCGTGTCCGAGGGGAAGGTAGTCTCCGGTCCGAACAGGGACGGACAGACGCCCTGCCCCGGCGCCGCAGGGGTTCCAGGAAGCGGGAGGGAAGACGCCCGATGACGGAAGGGACACCGCCGGCGGTGCCCGTCCCCGGGAACGCCCCTCACACCCCGCGCACGGGGGAGTCCCTGCCGGCGGCCCTCGCCGAAGCCGTATGGGCGGCGTGGGACCGGTGCACCGACGGGCGGGCGCCCGAGGCGGTGACCCGTCCGTGCGGCGGGGAGGCGGATCGCAGCGGCGGTTCGGGGATCAGGCGGAGGGAGGGACGCCGTCAGTCGAGAATCGCGCGCATCTTGTCCTGGAGGTAGTCTCCGGCGCGTACCGGACTGTAGGGCCTGCGGCCGAGTGGTGCCGGCAGTGAGGTGATCCCGGTGTCGGGCGCGCAGGCGTGGAAGTACACCAGCGAGGTGAGTTCCTCCTGCGGCGCCTCGGGGGGCGGGGGCAGGACGCGGTGGCGGCCGGAGCGCCAGCGGTCTCCGCTCCAGCGGGCCATGAGGTCACCGATGTTGACGGTGTAGGCGCCCGGCTCGTAGGGGGCATCCTGCCAGCCCGCCTCCTCGTCGTGGACCTGGAGGCCGCCCTTGCCGGGCTGCCGGTTCAGAAGGGTGACGAGACCGAAGTCGGTGTGCGGTCCGACGCGGAACTGGCCGGGTGCGGCGGTGCCGGTTTCGTGGGCCGCCGGGTACCAGTTGATGGTGAAGTCCCAGTGCGGGCGGGCGGTGTGACGGGTGAAGAAGTCGGCCGGCCGGCGCAGCGCCGTCGCCATGACGGCGAGGAGCGTGTCGGCCAGGGTGCGCATCCGGGCGGTGTATGCCGTGACGAGCGGGTGCAGGGTGGGGACTTCGTCGGGCCAGTGGCCGGGTGTCTGCTGCGGGACGCCGGGGCGTGCGGAGGAGTCGACGGCGCACGACCAGACCTCCAGCAGGTCCGGCGGGGTGAGGGTGCCCTCGGACCTGGCGGTGGTCACCCGTTCCCGGCCGATCCAGCCGCGCCGGTTCTGGTCGTAGGGCCTCTTGACGGGCTGGGGCAAGTGGAAGAAGTCGTTCGCCGCGGCGCGTACGCGGCCCGGGAGTTCCGGTTCGATGCCGTGCCCGGTCACCAGGAGGAAGCCGCTGGACCGCAGGGAGCGGTCGACCCGGGCGGCGAGCCGCTCCCGGTCCGCACTCTGGTCGGACGTCCAGCGGCTGAGGTCGATGAGCGGAATCGGGGAAGTGGCCACGGGTGGATCCTCCGTGAGGTCGATGGACGGGGCAGGGGTGTCAGTGGGGCCGGGGGCGGTCGGTGGGAGCGGGCGTTCCCGGTGCGGCCCGGGGCCTCGGCGCACGCTCCGACCAAGGCCGCCACCCACCGGACGGACGGCGACCCGGTCACCATCCAGGTCCCTCCCGCTACGGCTCAAGCCGTACGCTTGAAAACGGGACCATCCGGCGAGGAACCGAGGTGTACCGGTGGATCGCGACACCGTCGACGAGCTCGACCAGCACCTGCTCCGGGCTCTCCAACTCGACGGCCGCGCGCCCTTCAGCCGCATCGCGCGAGACCGCGAGGTGTCCGAACGCACCGTTGCCCGCCGCTACCGGCGACTACGCGGCCTCGGCCTGCGCATCATCGGCCGGCCCGTCTCCTCCCGTCTGGGCCTGAGCCGCTGGCTGTTGCGCCTGCACTGCGCCCCGGACGCCGCCGGAACCGTCGCCGGAGCCCTCGCCCGCCGTTCCGACACCAGCTGGGTCACCATCGCCTCGGACGGCACCGAGCTCTACTGCGCGCTCGACGCCCGTTCGGCTGACGAACTCAACGCACTCCTCCTGGAGAAGCTCCCACGCACCCCGCGGGTGCTCTCCGTCAGCGCGCACTGCATGATGCGCGTCTTCCTCGGGGCAACGAGCACCTGGCACGCCACCCGGTTCGGGCCACAGGGCACCGCGGCCGCGGTGCCCTCCCCTGCGCCCTGCGCCACCCCGCTCGACCTGGACACAACCGATCACATCCTGTTCAGGGAGCTGGCCCGCGACGGCCGCGCGTCGCTGCCCGAACTCGCCGCGGCCGCCCGCCGCTCCCCCTCCAGCATCCAACGCCACCTCGACCGCCTCCGCGGCGCGGGCGCCCTGAACCTCTCGGTCGACTTCGACCCGCGGCTCCTCGGCTACCGGACGGCCACCCGGATCTGGCTGAACGTCGCGCCGGCGCACCTGCGCATCGTGGGGGAAACCCTTGCCACCCATGCGCAGATCGCTTTCGCCGCGGCCACCACCGGCACGTCCAACCTGGTTGCCAGCGGCATCTTCCGCGACCCGGCCGACCTGTACGACTACATCGACCGGCGTATCAGCCCACTCCCCGGGCTCCGGCACATCGAGACCGCCGTGACCTTGTGGGAAGTCAAGCGCCTCGCCCCCGTGCCGACTTGAGCGCGCCGTCCGCGCCGTCCGCGCCGCCGCCCGGTTCGTCCGGGTGGGGTTGCAGTTGCGTCTCCGTTCCGTTTCGGCGTGGGTACGAATTGAGCAGTGGTCCGGGATGGTGGAGGCAACTACTCGCGCGACGGGGGAAGTTGCCATGGAAGACGGTCTGGGGCCGGAAGCGGCCGTGGTGGCGGCGCTGCTCGGCGACGGAGCGCATCAGGCGGTGGCGGACGTGGTGCGGGCCCGGCTGCGGATGATGCCGGAGGGATCGCAGGCGCTCGCCGCCGCCGCGTCGGACCCGCAGGACCCGAAGGCACGAAAGCTGCTGACCGCGGCCGTCGCCCGACTGCTGGCCTCCGACGTGGCGTTCGCGCAGTACCTGGCCACCACGGAACTCGGGAAGCCCTCCGAGCCACCCTCCGGCCCGCAGACCGTCCAGCTGCGGACGGGTAGGGCCGGCGCACCACCGGCGAAGAACCCCCGCACCGTGCAACTGCGGACCGGCCCACGGCCAGAGGGCCCCGCCACCGTTCAGCTGCGGATGGGCCCGGACGCCGCCCGTGCCCAGCTGCTCGCCGGGCGGCGGAGCAGCGCCGGCATCGTGGTGGCGCTCGCCCTGGTCCTGATCACCTCTCTGGTGGCGCTCGGCATCCACCTGAGTTCGCGCCCGCTGCTGAAGCCCGGTGGGCCCGGCCTGGCACACGCCGCGCAGCCGCTTCGGGACCCGTCGCTGCTCCGAGCGGTGCTGCCCGGCGAGGGCGCGATGCCGATCGGCTGGCGGGTGCAGCGAGCGCCGGAGTCGGGGACGGGTCCCGGGAACGGGACGGGTGCCGGGAGCGGGACGGGTGTGGGCACCGCCGGCCCGCTCCCCTGCCTGCCTCCGGACACCTGCGACCTCCAACTCGCCTACGCCACGGTAACGTTCGCCTCGGCCTCGGCGCAGACCGTCGAGTTCACCGCGGCCGCCTTCACCTCCCCCGAGACCGCCGCCCGCGCCTTCGACGCCATGCTCGAAAGCACCCCCGGCGAGCAGCCGACGGCGGCCGTCCCCCGGAGCGGCGACCAGAGCGCCCTCCGCATCCAGGGCAGCGGCACGGCGGTCGCGCTGGTCCGGGTCGGCAGCACGCTGCTCCTCGTGCGCGGCCAGGGGCCGGGCGCCGGCCTCACCGCGCCCGGACTCACCCTCCTCACCCAGCTGTTCGCCGAACGCGCCCGGCAGGCGCAGGACGGCCTCACCCCCGGCACCTCCGCCCGGGGGACGGCCGGCTGAGGCCCGGCCCGGCGGTCAGGGCTTGCCGACGGTCAGGGCTTGTCGACGTAGGCGGGAACGGCCGCCACCCGGCCGCTGCCGTTCCCGACGCCGGTGAGCGACTCGCGGAGCGGACGTACAGCCGCTCCGCGTCCGGGCAGAGGATCAGCACCGGTTCCCGGAGGAACCCCTCCCTTCCGCGCCCGTCCGCGGCGAGCCTCCGACACCGACCGGACGCGCGACGGCGGGGACCCGACGCAGGAGCGACGGAACCTCGACGCCGCCGGCGCTGCGCGACGACGCGGGCGCCCTCGCCGACCGCGACCTGCTGCGCCTCCTCCGGCGGTGCACGACGTGGCGCGGGCCGGGCGGCGGGCGGCGGGCCGCAGACGGCGACGGACTTGCCTGGACAGGAAATACTTCGGCTCGCGCCCGCCAATGATCGCCGACTTCGCGGTGCGTCTACCGCAAGATTTCCTGCCGCGGGGACGCAAGAGCAGCCGCCCGGTCCGCCCCGCCCGGCCGAAGGCGCTCACGGGAGACCCAGCTGCGCGGCCGCGCGCGGGGTACCGGACCGGGACAATCGGGGCATCGGACGGGCACGTAGACTTGCCGCTCGTGGTGGATACCCAGTACGAAGACCTGTTGAAGCACGTGCTCACCGCCGGGACGGCCAAGAGCGACCGGACGGGCACCGGTACCCGGAGCGTCTTCGGGCACCAACTGCGCTACGACCTCACCCAGGGGTTCCCGCTGGTCACCACCAAGAAGGTGCACCTGAAGTCCGTGGTGTACGAGCTCCTGTGGTTCCTGCGCGGCGACTCCAACGTCGGCTGGCTGCGCGAGCACGGCGTGACCATCTGGGACGAGTGGGCCGACCGCGACGGTGATCTCGGTCCCGTCTACGGCGTGCAGTGGCGCAGCTGGCCGAGCCCCGACGGTCGGCACATCGACCAGATCGGCCGGGTCCTCGACACCCTGCGCAGCGACCCGGACTCCCGCCGGATGATCGTCTCGGCCTGGAACGTCGGCGAGCTGGACGCGATGGCGCTCGCCCCGTGCCACGCGCTGTTCCAGTTCTACGTGGCCGACGGCAGGCTCTCCTGCCAGCTCTACCAGCGCAGTGCCGACCTGTTCCTCGGGGTTCCGTTCAACATCGCGAGCTACGCCCTGCTGACCCACATGGTCGCCCAGCAGGCGGGCCTCGCGCCGGGGGAGTTCATCTGGACCGGCGGTGACTGCCACATCTACGACAACCACGTGGAGCAGGTGACCGAACAGCTCACCCGCACGCCGTTCGACTTCCCCGCGCTGCGCCTTCGGCAGGCCGAGTCGCTCTTCGACTACGCCTACTCCGACGTGGACGTGGTCGATTACCGGCACCACCCGGCCATCAAGGCACCGGTCGCGGTATGAGGATCGGACTGATCTGGGCCCAGACCCCGGACGGCGTGATCGGCGCGGACAACACGATGCCTTGGCACCTGCCCGAGGACCTCGAACACTTCAAGGCGACCACTCTCGGGCACCCCGTGGTGATGGGCCGCCGCACCTGGGAGTCGCTCCCGCCGCGGTTCCGCCCGCTCCCCGGCCGGCGCAACATCGTGGTCACCCGCGACCCGCAGTGGGCCTCGGACGGCGCCGACCGCGCCGGCTCCCTCGACGAGGCCCTGCGACTGGCCGCCGAGGCGGCCGGGGCGGGCCCGGCCGCCTCGGCCTGGGTGATCGGCGGCGGGCAGCTCTACCGCTCGGCCATCGACCGGGCCGACACCCTTTCGGTGACCGAGATCGACCTGTCGGTCGAGGGCGACACCCACGCCCCGGCCGTCGGTCCCGCGTGGGCCGTCAGCGAGGACCTCGGCCCGCGGACCTCGACGTCCGGCCTGCGCTACCGCATCCGCACCTACGCGCGCCGCGGCACCGCGGGCTGACCGCCCGGCGGCCGGCCGCGCGGCGCCCCGGCGGTTCGCCGTCCGTGCCTGCTCGTGCCCGTTCATGCCTGCTCATGCCTGCCGGCGTCTGCCCGTGCCCGCCCGCGCCTGTCAGCCGATCTCGGCCCGCCAGCCGTCGACGACGGCGACCAGGAGCACGTCGACGACCGCTCCCCCGCACTCCGTCGTGCCCGGCTGGTCCAGCGACCTGCGGACCTCGGCGGCCGGCGCCTCCGGGAGGAGGAGCGCGGCGCCCGCCCGCGCAACGGCCGCCGCGGCCGCTTCCCGGCGCCGGACGGTCCACTCCCCGAAGTCCTCCGCCGTGGCCGGCGAGGCGGTGGCGGGCAGGTCGAACCCCGCGCGGCGCCCGCCCGCGAGTACGACCTCCAGAACCAAGTGCCCTCCCAGCGCCCTCACGAAGGCGAGCACCGCACCCGCGGACGTCTCCCGGCCCGTCTCCAACGCCGCCACCACCTGCGCGTCCACGCCCATGGCGCGGGCGAGGTCCGGGACGCCGGTGCCGGTCAGGCGGCGCAGTCCGGCGAGGATCCGACCGCGGTTCTCCGCGACCAGGCGCTCCGCCGCCCGGACGACCCGCTCCGCGTCGCCCGGTCGCGGGTGGAACTCCGCGAGGAACTCGGCGTCGTCGCCGTAGTTCCCGGGCTCCGTCATCGGTCCGTCCGCTCCTCCGTCCGCCGGAGGTACCGGCGGTAGCGCTCCTCCGCCAGCGGGATCGCCGTGCGGTACCAGGACTGCCAGCGGCCCCGCTTGTCACCGGCGACCAGGACCACGATACGGCGCCCCGGGTCCAGGACGAACAGGAGCCTGACCTCGGTGCCGCCCGACGACCCGGGCCGCAGCTCCTTGAGGTTGG
The DNA here is from genome assembly GCF_042722765.1 of Kitasatospora sp. NPDC058406. Taxonomy (NCBI): domain Bacteria; kingdom Bacillati; phylum Actinomycetota; class Actinomycetes; order Kitasatosporales; family Streptomycetaceae; genus Kitasatospora; species Kitasatospora sp. NPDC058406. The sequence continues at coordinate 14,784 of NZ_JBHXKE010000160.1, read as the reverse complement.
GAATCCCCGAGTGCCGGATCCGGTCCACCAGGGGCCGGCCGAGAGCGGGGCCCACGCGGCGCAGGGCGGTGATCGCGGCGGCGACCTGGTCGAGCGACACCCGGTCGGTGCGCCGCAGCCCGTGCAGCCACTCCCTGACCTCGGGCTCCAGGACCAGACGGTATGTATACGGCTCATTCGGCAACAAGTCTTACTTCGCCTTCCCGACATACGACCCATTGCCTGGCGCCAGCCTACCGGGGCGCGGATCTCACGCATGACGGAACGTCGGAATCTCTCCCGATCAGACAGATCCGGTCCGGGGCGAGCGCGACCCGCGCGACACTCCCGGGCGGGCCGCCCCCGCCGACACCCCGAAACACTCCACGCACCACGGGAGCCCGCCAGGAACCCGCCGGAGAGGGACGCCTCGACGGGCGCCCGCTCCCTGGAGGGGGGCGGCTACACCTCTGGCGCAATTTCGTATAGCACATATGGGCCCACCGGCTCAGCGTGGCCCGCGACTTGACCATGCGTCAGTGCCGACCGGTGGGTAACGGCCGCACGGTCAGACCCGGGTGCCCCAGCGACCGCCCGCAACCCTGCCCGCGCCCACCGCAACCCGCGGAGGGGTCCGGACGGTCCCATGGGCGCGTCTGACGAATCCCGCCGGGCAGGCGACGTGAATCGTCAGACGACCGGAACCGCCCGACCCCCAGGCCGAACCTCAGGAAAGACGACTATCCGGTACAACGGCATCCACCCGATACGGCCGGGCCGCTGCTCCCCGCGCCTGCAGGGGTCGGTCGGAGGCCGCGGCACAGGCGGCCCGAAACACCCCGTCCTCCCTGCGAGCGCGTTGGTGGGTAGCGACCAGTAGGACCGCGAGCACCGCCGCTTCTGTCGGCAGACGCAGGAGCCTGACCAGAGCACCCGGCAGAACACCGCTCCCGCGGTTGGGTCCGTCCGGGCCCGTGGTCAGCGGGCGGACCAGACCGGGCAGTCGGCCGTGTGGCGTGTCAGCACCATCACGGTCCCGCCGTCCGTGACCTGCCGGTCGCGCGTGACCGTACAGCACGCCACCAGTACCGGAGGCATCGCCCGGACGACTGCAGGAGTCTCGTCCCGGTCCGGAAGCGCGGTGCGCGGCCACGCGGGCTCCACAACCCGCGGCCCGGGCCGGCGAAGGGAAGCCCGGCGGTCGGCCTGCCCGATGGGCACCCCGAGAGCTCGGGCGCGGGCGTGCAGACGGCGGCGATCGCGGCGTTCGGACATGGTGACACCCTGCACCCTCCCACCCCCTCCGCGCCAACGGCCTGGCAGGCGCCTCCGGATCGGCCCACCAACGGGGCACCCGAACCGGCTCCCCCGTCAGGCCGGTCTGCGGGTGCCGTCTCGGCCCCGGGCGGGGCGGCCCGGGCACTTTCGGCCGGGTGCCCGGGCGACAGGAGAACGAGCAATAGTCAAGACCGACGGGTGAGGCAGTGAGCCTGTTCAGCCTCCATGGGCTTCGGGGCAGTGCGCTGCGACCCAGGTAGCGGTGATGTCGTTGCAGGTGACGATGACCGACCCGGGCCTGAAGGCCATCTCGTGAGTGCAGCCCCGGTCGTGCGGAAGGATCTCGTCCAGGATCAGCGTGCCGAGGTTGGCCCAGGTCGAGGGCTCGTTCGGGGTGCCGATCTGGACGGCTGTCACCCCCGCATGACGAATGACCAGGTCCTCCTCGTGCCTCCAACAGTTGTGACGGAGGCGGAGGTCGAGGGCTTGACCCTTCTGGAAGAAGATCACCTGGTGGAGCGTCATGTCCTTGACGCAGCGCCGCCCGGCGAAGTCGTAGTGGCTCGGGTCGGTGGCGAACGCGCTGGCGCCCGGGGGCAGGTTGGTGCTCGGCGCAGGCAGAAACTCAAGGTAGGGGCCGGGGTCGAGGACCCCGGTCAGTTCGCCGACTCGGGCATCGAGATCGACATACTTCATTGCTCACTCCCTGCGATGGTCCGGCGGACCGTCCTTGGGCGACCTCAGGGTGACATGCCGACTCGTGGCGCCGCTCAGGCATTTCCACCGTTCGTCGACCTCGTCCGCCTCAGCGACCTGTCGCAGCTCCTCGGGGGAGGCGCGAAGCAGACGTGCTCGTCTGGGTTCTGCAGGATGTCCTGGAGGGTCACATGGCCTGCTCCTCGCGCTCGACCAGGACGCCGTTCTCGAACCGCGCACCGGTGCGGACCAGGGACACCAGGTCGGCGCCGGTGATCGCGCGCGATCTGGCCTGAGCCGACTCGACCAGCTTGAACACCATCGCGAGCAGCGCGGCCACGGGGCTGCCGACACCGCGGGTGACCTTGGTTCGGGGTTGACTGTGGAGAACGTCGACTCGATGGGGTTGGTGGTCCGCAGGTGGATCCAGTGCTCGGCGGGGAAGTCGTAGAACGCGAGGAGTCCGTCCCGGTCCTCGGTGATCTTCGCGACGGCCTTCGGGAACTTGGCTCCATAGGTCCTCTCGAACACCTCGATCGCCTTTTCGGCATGGGTGCGGGACTCCGCGTTGCAGATCTCCTGCATGGCCTTCGTCGCGCCGGGCTGTGCCGACTTTCGGCAGACGGTTCGAGACATTCCGGGCCTTGTGAACCCAGCACCTCTGTGGCCGCGCGGCCGGGAACGCCTCGGCGAGCGCCTGCCGAAGGCCCATGGCGCCGTCGCCGACCATCGGCTCGGGGTCGCGCATGCCACGTCGGCGGCAGTCACGCAGCGGGTCGGCCCACGACTCGGTGAACTCCGCAGGCCCTCGGCCAGGGCGATCAACTTCTTCGTGCCGTCCGGGCGGACGCCGTTACTGCTCCGGCGGTACAGCTGGAGCAGGAAGGTCGAGAACTCGGGCGAGGGCGGCGGTGACGGGATCGCGGTAGCCGGGCGGCAGGTTCCGGCGCGCCCAGTCGGCGGTCAGCGAGAGGAAGTCGACCATGTCGCGTTCGGCACCGGCGAGCAGGTGGCGGAGTTCGGTGACGGACAGTTTGATCATCGGGCTGTCTCTCTGCTCGGCGTTGACCGTCAGCCGGACGGTGTCGCCGAAGCGCTCTGCGAGCGGTGACACGGGGTCGTGGCCAAAGCCGAGCAGGTCGCCGCCATCGACGAGCCGGTGCCAGTCGCGCCAGTCCTCCAGCCCGTCGCAGAAGCCCGGCAGGAAGGTGATGCTGGCGGACTCGTCGGCGACCCGCAGCCCGCCGGCCGCGAAGAGGGTCTCGAAGGTCAGCAGTCCGTGGAGGAACGAACCGAGTGGGTCGGCAGACAGGGGCGGGCGGCGGGGGCCGCCGAGGTCACCATCGGGATCGATGTCGTTGCAGCTGGCGATGCGCATCACCGCCGTCCCGATCTCGGCGGCCGAGAGCTCACCACTCAGGGACAGGAAGCCGAACGGCTCGATCTCGGCGACGGGCCAGAGGTCGAAACCGCCAGGAGCATAGATCTCAAGGACAGGCTGCATCACGATCACCCGGCGAAGTGTCCCGCACCGCCCGCCTGCGGCGCCTTCCGATTACGCAGGGCACCTCGCCTCCGCCGACCCTGAACCGGTATGGGACTGAGCACCTCCGCCTGTACCGCCCTGGGCAGGTACAGATGTACGCCGACATCCCTCCCTGTTGCTTACTGAACGCTCCGCCTTCGCCAGCCGCTGAACGCTCCGGCGGGTCTCAGACCCGCGAGCGTGCCAACCATCGTTCTGCGCGGCTCTGCTTGTCGAAGTCTCCAGAGCGGCGGGCGTGCGCCAGCAGTCGGGCGCGCAGTGGCTCGAGGACGTCGGGTGGTTCCAGGCTCGCACCGCGCTGCTCAAGGCCGTCGCACGCCAACCACCACGCTCACCTGCTCGCCGCCATCGTCGGGCTCGGCGGTGAGCTGGAGCTCCCGGCTACCCGCAACGGGCGCTTCAGGGGTGCGGTCGTCCCGGAGGGCTGCGCGGTCAGCGCCGGCCGCCGCCGATGCGGCGGTCGTCGGCCAACGCGGTCAGCGGGCCGTACTCGCAGGCAAGCTCGTTCCACGTCAGAACCTCGCCACAGCGGGCCGGGAAATCCTTCGGGTTGAACTCGGGCATGGTCCAGGTGCCGGTACCCCGGTCCCGCAGCCACAGGTCCCCGTCACCGTCGACCACAGTCGGCGGGACCGGTACGGGCTCGGCCTGATCGATGGGCTCCCAGGTGACCCGGCCCGGGTGGGAAACGCGGCGCAGCTCTGTGGTGGCCAGCCGCGCGGCCAAGTCACGGGTGGACTCCTCGGCCTCCTTGACCGACGCGAGTCGGAATGCGTCGTCGAGTACGGGCAGGGCTGGATTCTTGCTGCGCTTTGAACTCATACGCTGACTTACCTCCGGTGGGGGGCGTCACATCCGTTATGGCACCCCGTAGAGGAACACGGTATCCGAAGCGGGAGCCGAGTCGGCTACGGCCACTGTCCAGGTGGGGGCGCGGGAAGACAGCAGGCGGTGGGGTAGGTGGTGAGCTGCTCAGAAGGCGAGTCCGTCGGGGGCCAGGGGCGCCGGGCCAGCGCGGGTGCCGGCTCGGTCTCGCCGGGCGGCTGGCGAAGGTCCGAGCCCTGCTCGACCGGAAGAAACCCGGCGGCCACCCTACTGGGCGGGCACGGGAGCGTCGGTGGCGGGCTCGGAGAAGGCGGGCAGCGAGAGGCTGCGACGGGCGGTCATGATTTCCCAGCCTGGCAGCTCCGGGTCACCAGGCGGGGCCGGTGCACCCGTCCCAACCCTGCCCCAGCACATCGCGAAGCGCTCCCACCAGGCGAAACGGGGTGGGACGGTCTGAGGACAGTCCCACCCCGGCGCCCCCCCGAGCGCAGCGTCAGGCGGTGGCCTTGAGGTCGCGGGTGCATAGATGGGCGGTGGGGCAGGCCGGGCAGCCGCGCACATCGACCAGGCCGGCGACCGCGTCGGAAAGCTCCTGGGCGCGCTCGGCGGAGCCGACGTGGTTGCCCAGCAGGGTGAGCCCGAGGTCGTCCTCCCTGCGGGTGCGGAGAGCGGCAACCGGGTTGCCTGTCGGGTTGGCGGCGATGGGGTCGTCTTCGCGCGGGCGGAGGCTGGCCGCGGTGGGTGAGGTCGATCGGGACGCCGTCCCAGCTTTCCCTCTACAAGAGGGTCACCCGGCCGCGGCGACACGTGCGTGCCTGGTTCTTCCCGCCGGGGCGGGGGTCGGCCGGTCTTCGGTGGCAACACCGACGCCCGCGGGAAGTTCCCCGGTCGAGCGGGGGTCGGCTGCTGCCTGGCGCCCGTATCCAGCGCTATGGCGCTACCGTTGGCGGGACGTCCAGGACCGCTCCACCCGCAGGCCGAGTCCCAGGAAAGACGACCATCCGGTACGACAGCATCTACCCGATATGACCGAATCAACGAATCATGCACGGAACCAGCTTCCCGGGCCGTAGAGTCACTGGTCAGAGAGTCTGCTCCCCGCGCCTGCGGGGGTGATCCCGGGCAGCGCTCCACGGCCACTGTGTCCCTGCTCTGCTCCCCGCGCCTGCGGGGGTGATCCCAGTACGGCGGCGGCGGCCAGGGCGACGGCGGTCTGCTCCCCGCGCCTGCGGGGGTGATCCCCCCCGTGCGAACTCTTACTCGAACAGCTAGTTCTGCTCCCCGCGCCTGCGGGGGTGATCCCCGGCGACCTTCCGCTTTTCAGGCCGCGTGAGGCTGCTCCCCGCGCCTGCGGGGGTGATCCCCTTTCCCGACGCCAAAACCGGCGCAAGATCGACTGCTCCCCGCGCCTGCGGGGGTGATCCCTGCCGGCGCTGCACCGGAAACACGTGGGGCGGCTGCTCCCCGCGCCTGCGGGGGTGATCCCGCCGAGGCTGGCACCCGATACTCCCTCGACCTCTGCTCCGGGCGACTGCAGGGGTGATCCCACGGCCGGGCGCTGGCGACGGTGAGCCGCCACTCCGTTGTCCCTGGGGCCCCGAGGACGCGATTCACTACGACGCCCCGGTCGAGTGACCGACACCAGGACCGCGAACAGGCCCGCTTGCCAGGTCGCCGTCGTCCGGTTCCCGAGGGTCTCGTCCGGCGGTGTCCACATCGCCCTGCCCCGGACCGGCGGGGACGACGGGCACGGTGCTGAGCGGGATGCCGCCGCGGCGAGCGTGGGCCGGCCGAGGGCGAGGCCGACGCCCCTCCCCGCACCGGAAGCTGACGCCGTCTCTACCGCACCGGCCGCAGCGGCCACAGGGCCCGGGGCCCTGCGCTGCTACGACCCGTCCCACCTGCGGATCGATCGAATTGTGACGCGGACACGTCCATTTGCTGCGGGGGTATTTCGTCTTCGTGTCCAAATGCCCTGATCTCTGGTGCCACGTGTCGCTCGCACACAGACTGGCCTCTGCACGGTCGTGCAACCACTCCCTGGATCGGAAGAGTTCCACCCGCATGCCCAGCTCCCCCAGACCCGCTACTCCCCAGCCGCACCCGCCGCATCCGGTGGGGAGGTGGCGTCCGTGCTCCGGTACGTGACACGCAGGGCGGCGGGCTGGCTCCTGGTCATCGCCGTGGCCACCAACGCCACGTACTTCCTGGCCAGTTGGTTCCTCGACCCGCGCTCGAACTTCAAGGAGCTGCGCCCGGTCCGCACCGAGGAGCAGATCTCCCGGGCCTTGGCCCCCTACAACCTCGACCCGCACGAGCCGCTGTTCCACCGCTGGTGGGACTGGCTGACCGGTGTGGTCCTGCGCTTCGACTGGGGCCGCTCCCCGGTCGGGGTCCAGGTGAACGGGGAGATCGGCTACCGCTCCCTGGTCAGCGCCGAACTGGTGATCGGCGCGACGGTCCTGTCCGTCGTCGTCGGTGTCTCGCTCGCCGTCCACACCGCCTCGCGCCAGTACGGCTGGCGGGACCGGGCCGCCCAGGCCCTGTCCATGGCGCTCTTCAACGTCCCGGTGTCGATCGCCGCCCTCGCTCTGGTGTTCCTCGCCATCCGGCTGAACGAACAGGCGGGTTGGCACTTCCTGTACGTCGCAGGGGAGAAGTCGCCCGACGTGGAAGGGTTCTGGGCGACGATCGGTGACCGGCTGGCGCACCTGATCCTGCCGACGCTGACACTCACCCTGACGGGGTACGTGGGCTACCACCTCACCCAGCGCTCCCTCCTGCTGGACGTCATCGGATCCGACTTCGTGCGCACCGCCCGGGCCACCGGGCTCACCCGCGCCCAGGCGATCCGCCGACACGCCCTGCGCACGGCCCTGATCCCCACCGCCCAGTCCGTGGCCTTCAGCATCCCCGCCGCCTTCACCGGCGCGGTCCTCACAGAGACGATCTTCGGCTGGAACGGCATGGGCCAGTACTTCATCCAGACCATCAACAAGAACGACGTGCACGGCACCGTGGCCACCGCCGCCTTCGCCGCCGCCCTGACCGCGGTCGGCGCGATCCTCGCTGACATCACCACCGTTCTCCTCGACCCGAGGGTGCGGGTCAGCTGAGATGGGCACCCCTATGAGTCCCGACGCGACCTCCGAAAGCGTCCTCGCCACCGCCACCGCCGCCACCACGGCCCCCGCCACCGGGGCTGCCCCCGGGCCGACCGCCGACCCGCCGCCCACCGAGCACGACGGGCGCTACCTGGGACGGCACCGCCTCTACCTCCGCCGCTTCCTGCGCAACCGGATCGCCGTCGCCGGCGTCGTGATCTTCCTGCTGCTCGTGCTGTTCAGCGCGTTCGGCGACCTGTTCACCCCGCACGGCTACGCGGACGCCGACTTCTCGGCCCTGACCCAGGCCCCCGGTGCCGAGCACTGGTTCGGCACCAATCAGGGCGGCAACGACATCTACGCCGCCGCCGTGCACGGCCTCCAGCGCTCGCTGACGATCGCGGTGAGCGTGTCCCTGCTGACCGTCGCCATCTCCGCGGTCGTGGGCGCGGGCGCCGCCTACTTCGGCGGCCGGGTGGAGAAGGCCACCCTCGCCCTCATCCACTTCCTGCTGATCGTGCCCTCCTTCCTCATCCTCGCCCTGGTCTCGCACCGGCTGGCCGGCGACTGGCGGGTCCTCATCCTCGTCCTGACGGTGTTCGGCTGGATGTCCACCGCCCGCGTGGTCTGGTCGGTGTCGACGTCCCTGCGCGAGCGCGACTACGTGCTCGCCGCGGAGTTCATGGGCGTGCGCCCCCTGCGCATCGTCGTGCGCCACATCATCCCCAACCTGGGCTCCCTGCTCGTCGTCAACCTCACCCTGGGCGTGGTCTCCACCGTGCTCAGCGAGACCGCCCTGTCCTTCCTCGGCTTCGGCGTGCAGACCCCCGACGTGTCACTGGGCACGATGCTCGCCGACGGCGCGGGCACCATCACCAGCGCCCCCTGGCTCTTCGCCTTCCCCGCCGGGCTGACCGTGCTCCTCACCGTCTCGATGACCTTCGTCGGCGACGGCCTGCGCGACGCCCTCGACCCCACATCCACCGGCGCGGCAGGAGGCCGACGATGACCCTCGCACCCGCCCGCCCCACCGGGCCCGCGGCCGGGCCCGCCGAGCCCGTACCCGTCCTGTCCGTTCGCGACCTGCGCGTCTCCTTCCCCTCCGAGGCCGGACCGGTGGAGGCCGTACGCGGCATCGACTTCGACCTCCTGCCCGGGCGTACCCTCGGCATCGTCGGCGAGTCCGGCTCCGGCAAGTCCGCCACCGCCCTCGCCGTCATGGGCCTGCTGCCGCCCACCGCACACCTCAGCGGCCGGATCCTGCTGGGCGGCCGCGACCTGGCGGCGATGGACGACCGGGAGATCTCCCGGGTGCGCGGCAAGGACATCGGCATGGTCTTCCAGGACCCGATGTCCGCGCTCACGCCCATCTTCAGCGTCGGCCGGCTGCTCTCCCAGGCCCTGCGCGTGCACCGGGAGCTGTCCACGAAGGACGCCTGGGAGCAGGCGGTGGAACTGCTCGACCTGGTCGGCATCCCCGACCCGCGCGAACGCGCCAAGTCGTTCCCGCACGAGTTCTCCGGCGGCATGCGCCAACGCGTCGTCATCGCCCTGGCCATCGCCAACAAGCCCTCGGTCCTCGTCGCCGACGAGCCCACCACGGCGCTCGACGTCACCGTCCAGGCCCAGATCCTCGACGTGCTGCGCCTGGCCCAGCGCGAGACCGGCGCAGCTCTCGTCCTGATCACCCATGACCTGGGCGTGGTGGCCGGCCACGCCGACGACGTCGCCGTCATGTACGCCGGACGGATCGTCGAGCACGCGGGCGTCGACGAGCTCTTCCGCCGGCCCACGATGCCCTACACCGCCCGTCTGCTGGCCAGCGTCCCCACCGTGGACAGCGGCGTCCACCGGCCCCTGATCCCGGTCGGCGGCGAGCCGCCCTCGCTGGCCGCCCTGCCCGCCGGATGCCCCTTCGCGCCCCGCTGCGCGGTGGCCCAGGACGTGTGCCGCACCACCGAACCGGACCTGACCGCACCGGACCTGACCGCACCGGCCGGGCAGCCCGGACGGGTCGCCTGCCACCGCGCGCAGGAGATCGCCGACGGAAGCCTCGACCCGGCCGCGGGCGCCGTGCCCGTGCCTGCGGCCCGCGCCGGGGAGCGGACCGCCGGCGAAGTGGTCCTGCGCGTCGAGGACCTGGTCAAGACGTTCCCCGTCACCAAGGGAGCCGTCCTCAGGCGCCGGGTGGGGACCCTGCACGCGGTCAACCACGTCAGCTTCGAACTGCGCGCCGGCGAAACCCTGGGTCTGGTCGGGGAGTCCGGCAGCGGCAAGACCACCACGCTGCGCGAGGTCCTGCGACTGCGCGCCCCCGAGGGCGGCCGCATCGAGGTGGCCGGCACCGACGTCGCCACGCTGCGGTCGGCCGCCCAGGTGCGCGAGCTGCGGCGCGACATCCAGATCGTCCTCCAGGATCCGACGGACGCCCTGGACCCCCGGCTGACCGTCTTCGACCTGCTGGCCGAACCGCTCCGGGCCGCCGGCGCCGACCGGTCGGCCGTCCGGGCCCGGGTCTCCCGGCTCCTGGACCTGGTGAGCCTGGACCGCGCCCTGGGCGACCGCTTCCCCGCCGCCCTGTCCGGCGGCCAGCGCCAGCGGGTCGGCATCGCCCGCGCCCTGGCCCGCGAGCCGAGGCTGCTGGTCCTGGACGAGCCGCTGTCCGCCCTGGACGTCTCCGTGCAGGCCGAGATCATCAATCTGCTCGCCCGACTGAAGCGCGAACTGGGCCTGGCCTACCTCGTGGTGGCGCACGACCTGGCCGTGGTGCGCTACTTCTCCGACCGCATCGCCGTGATGTACCTCGGACACATCGTCGAGTCCGGCGCCACCGAGGAGATCTTCGCCCGGCCCCGGCACCCGTACACGAAGGCCCTGCTGTCGGCGATCCCGCTGCCCGACCCGGAGCGCGAACGCCACCGCGAGCGCATCGTCCTCGCGGGCGAGCAGCCCAGCGCCGCCAGGCTGCCGGAGGGCTGCGTGTTCGTCGACCGCTGCCCGCTCTACCGAGTTTCCGACCAGAGCGTACAGACGCGCTGCCGCACCGAACGGCCGGCCACCGCCGGGACCCCGGACGGCTTCGACCACCAGTACGCCTGCCACGCGGTCTGACACCCGCGCCGCCCCACCCCTTCACACCGATCCCACAAGGACACCCCATGCGTAGGAAGCTCACCCTGCCCCTCGCGCTCGTCGCGGCCGTCGCGGTCGCCGCCACCGCGTGCTCCTCCTCGTCCTCCTCCGGGCCGGACGCCAAGGAGACCGCCAAGGACACGGCCAAGGTCGCGTCCTCGGTCACCGACTACAACCCCCAGCCGTACGAGAACATCAAGGACGGCGGCACCTACACCACCGCGGGCACCTTCGACGAGCAGGGCAACCCCTTCAACGTCAACGGCACCCTGAACACGCTGCGGATCTGGTCCTGGTACAACGCCGACGCCATCACCTACTCGCCCACCGGCGAGGTCCAGTACAACCCGGACTACTACAGCGACGTGAAGGTCTCGGTCGAGGGCGGCGACCAGAAGGTCGTCATCACCCTCAACCCCAAGGCCGTGTTCAACGACGGCACCCCGATCGACTGGCGGGCCATCGAGGCCACCTGGAAGTCCAACAACGGGACGGACAAGGACTACGCGGCCTCCTCCACCGACGGCTACGACCTCATCACGTCCGTCACCCGGGGCGCGGACGACAAGCAGGCGGTCATCGCCTTCAAGGGCGTCAACGCCTCCTGGTCCGCGCTGTTCACCACCTTCCTGCACCCCCAGGCCGCGACCGTCGCCAACTTCAACCAGGCGTACGTCAAGACGGCCCACCCCGAGTGGGGCACCGGACCGTACACCGTGGGCACCTGGGACGCCCAGTCCGGCAACATCACCTTCGTGCGCAACCCCTCCTGGTGGGGCCGGAAGGGCAAGCTCGACAAGCGCGTCTACGTCAACCTGGAGAGCGCCGCCGCGATCAACGCCTTCAAGAACGGCGAGATCGACTACGCCCCCGTCGGGACCGCGGAGAACCTCAAGCAGGTGAGGACCACCAAGGACGCCGAGGTCCGCAGCGGCGGCAGCCCCTTCGAGTACGCGCTGTACCTCAACACCAAGTCCCCGCTGCTCGGCGACGTCCAGGTCCGCAAGGCGGTGCAGGAGAGCATCGACCGCGCGCAGATAGCGAAGATCCGGTTCCAGGGCCTCGACTACACCGAACCGCTGCCCGGCTCGGCGGTGCTCTACAGCTTCCAGCAGGGCTACCAGGACAACCTCACCGCCGTGCTGAAGTACGACCCGGAGCAGGCCCGGAAGACCCTGGACGCGGCCGGCTGGGCGCCCGGGGCCGACGGCGTCCGCACCAAGGACGGCCAGGAGCTCGCACTCGGCTACACCCTGCTCGGAGACGACCCCATCGAGAAGGCCGTCGCCGGAGCGTTCACCGCGATGCTCAAGACCGTCGGCGTGAAACTGACCGTCAACAAGGTCTCCGTGAACGAGTTCTCCAAGGTGCTCAGCGACCGCCGCTTCGACCTGTTCATCTCCGGCAACCGCTCGACGGACCCCTTCGGCGCACGGTACCTGTGCGACTTCTACTGCTCGGACCGTGACTCCAACATCACCGGAGCCGGCACCCCCGAGCTGGACAAGGAGATCCGCGCCACCGGAGAGATCGCCGACATCGGCCAGCAGATCGCGGCCGTCAACAAGATCGAGCAGAAGGCCCTCCAGCAGCACGCTCTCCTGCCGCTCTACAGCGGACCCTCCACCTACGGCCTCCGCAAGGGCCTCGCCAACGTCGGTGCCGCCATCTTCAACAGCCCGCTGCCCGAGACCATCGGCTGGCAGAAGTAGCACCACCGGCGCCCCGCGAGGGGCGAGGCGGAGCCGCCGATCGGGCCGCCGTGCTCGTCGGCGGCCCGCCCCGGCCGCACGCCGGCAGGCCGACGAGGACGGATCAGCGCGGTGGCTCGGTACAGTGTGGAGCCATGCGGCAGCGAGAGCGCGAACGTGCACTGTGGGACGCCTTCTTCCACATGGACGTCGAACTGTGGCAGGTGCTGACCCGCAGGCTCCAGCAGGACACCGGGCTGTCCGAGCCGGACTGGCAGGTTCTGGACGCGCTGGGCAACACCGAGGGCCACACCCTGCGCGCGTTCGAACTGGCGAGGACGCTGATGTTCGGCAAGAGCCGGCTCCACCAGCACGTCGGACGCATGGAGCAGCGCGGCCTGGTGGAGCGGGAGCCGGTGCCCGGTGACGCCCGCGCCACGGCGGTGTCCCTCACCCCGCAGGGCCTGTCGGTGTTCCGCCGGGCGCAGGCGTACCGCGCCCGGCACATCCGGGAGGAGCTGATCGGCGCTCTCACCGCGGACGAGGTGGAGCGGCTCATCGCGATCTCCGGGAAGATCCGCGCCCATGTGCGCCGGGACGCGTCGGACTGAGGATCACTCCCAGACGGTGGTGGGGATCTCGGCCCGCAGGACGGGGGCGACCTCGGCGAAGAACCGTTCGAGGTAGCCGCGGGTGACCGCCAGGTCCGTCGTGTAGGTCGAGAAGAACCCTTCCACTCCGACGCCGAACACCTGGTTGCCGAACTTCCGGTGCAGGCCGAGGAGCTTCTCGGTGATCTGCTCGGCGGTACCGACGAGCGCGGATCCGTTCTCGATGAAGTCCTCCAGGGACTCGAACGGGAAGCGGGCGCGATCGCGGTAGTGCTCGGCCACCGAGGCCTCGAACATCGGCCGCGCGATCGCCAGGGCGTCCTGCGAGCGGTCGGTGATGATGGGGGAATGCACGCCCACGCCGACCAGCGCGGTGTCGGGATCGTGGCCGTGGAAGGCGAGCCGCTCGCGGTAGTGGGCGACCAGGTCGAGGTAGTGGTCGACGCGGTCCGTGCCGTTGGCCGAGTACAGCGGGTCCCCCCAGCGCGCCGCCAGCTCGGTGGAACGCTTGTTGGTGGCCGAACCGTGCCAGACCCGGGGCGCCGGCTGCTGGAGCGGCCGGGGTTCGAGGGAGGCCTCGGTCAGCTTCGGACGGTAGCGGCCCTCCCAGGTGACCTTCTCCTCCCGCCACAGCCGCCGGAGCAGCTCGTACCCCTCCTCCAGCCGGTCCCACAGGTCGGCCGGGTCGATGCCGAAGACGCTCGGCGCGACCGGGTCGCCGCCCTTGCCGATGACCAGGTCGAGCCGTCCTCCGCTGAGGTGGTCGAGCGTGGCGTAGTCCTCGGCGGAGCGGACGGGGTCGGTGAGCGACAGCACCGCGACCGCGGTGACCAGGCGGATCCGGGTCGTCCGGGCGGCGATGTTCGAGAGGATCACCGCAGGTGACGCCGACAGCAGGTCCGGATTGTGCCGCTCGCCGACCCCGAACGCGTCGTACCCCACCCGCTCGGCCCACAGTGCGAGATCGATCAGCTCCGTGAACCGCTCCGTCCGGCTGAGCGGCGGGCTTCCCAGTCCCCTGCTCTTCTTGGGAACCAACGTACTGGCCAGGAATTTCACGAGCACACCCCTCCCCTTGGGTTCACATGTGAACTCTGGAGGAGGCGGTCTCCCCCCGTCAAGACGGCAGCCGAACGAGGCCGACACCGACCACCGTGCCGATCGCGATGATCAGCATCGTGACCCGCCGACTCGCCGGCGGCACCGTCCCGACTGTCCGGATCGATCAGGAATGGAGAAGCGCGTTCCACGGAGCCACCTCTAGCCTGCTCACCATGGACATCACCATTCACACGACCTCCCTTCCGCACAACGACCCGGACGCGTCGCTCGCCTTCTACCGCGACGTCCTCGGCTTCGAGGTCCGCAGCGATGTCGGGCAGGGCAGGATGCGCTGGATCACGGTCGGCCCGCCCGGCCAGCCGGGCACGTCGATCCTTCTGGCGCCGCCCGCCGCCGATCCCGGCATCACCGAGGACGAGCGCCGCACGATCACCGAGATGATGGCCAAGGGCACCTACGGCTGGATCCTGCTGGCCACCCCGGACCTCAACGCCACGTTCGAGAAGGTGCAGGCCGGTGATACCGAGGTCGTCCAGGAGCCGACCGAGCAGCCGTACGGCATCCGCGACTGCGCGATCCGCGACCCCGCGGGCAACCTGGTCCGCATCCAGGAGCTGCGCTGACCCGTGCGGGCACCGGTGCGGCCGTGCGGGCCGACATCGCGACCACCCGTGCGGAACGCGGCGGCGCACCGGGGCGGACGCGGGTGCCGTGTCGGTCGCCCACCAGGACCGCGTCCGGGACCTCGGTGAACCGGTCGTGAGCCCGGACTCCGCCCCGCCGCTGTCGGGCAGTCGCCCGACCGGTGGCCGGCCGGGTCCGGCGGACCGGTCCACACCGTCGAGCGTCCGGGTGCCCAC
>NZ_JBHXKE010000159.1:0-21944 GCF_042722765.1 Kitasatospora sp. NPDC058406 | reverse complement strand
AGACCACCACCGCCACCACCACCGCCACCGCCACCAAGCGCCGCAACCGCATCCGCACCACCCTCATGGCCGGCGCCCTCACCGCCCTCCCCATCGCCGGACTCATCACCGCCACCACCGCCTCCGCCGCCCCCGCCGGCGTCTGGGACAAGGTCGCCGCCTGCGAAGCCACCGGCAACTGGGCCATCAACTCCGGCAACGGCTTCTACGGCGGCCTCCAGTTCACCCCCAGCACCTGGGCCGCCTTCGGCGGCACCAGCTACGCCCCCCAGGCCCACCAGGCCACCAAGGCCCAGCAGATCGCCATCGGCGAAAAGGTCCTCGCCGCCCAGGGCCCCGGCGCCTGGCCCGTCTGCTCCGTCAAGGCCGGCCTCACCAAGTAACACCCCACCCACCGGGCACCCCACCCACCGGGCCCACGACAACGCCGCTGCACCGACCACACCACCGGTCAGGTCCAGCGGCGTCGTGCATCCCCCCACACCCCCACGGATGCGCAAAACCCACACCACGCGCAGCATGAGGATGAACCCACTCATCCTTCGGGCCGGCCCAGGCCGTTCCGGGACGGGAGATCAGCGCCATGAACTTCGCGGCGAACCTGGCGGCCGACTACCCGCTGCTCAACATCTTCTGGACCATGCTCTGGTTCTTCCTGTGGATCCTCTGGTTCATGCTGCTGTTCCGGATCATCGCCGACCTCTTCCGCGACGACTCGCTGAGCGGCTGGGCCAAGGCCGGCTGGGCCGTTTTCGTCGTGCTGCTGCCCTTCCTCGGTGTCTTCGTCTACCTCATCGCCCGCGGGCGGGGCATGGGCGAGCGCGAGCTGAGCCGGGCGCAGCAGAGCGAGGAGCGGTTCCGGACGTACGTCCGCGACACCGCGGCCGGCTCGGACCAGCCGTCCACCGCGGATCAGCTGGCCAAGATCAGCGAACTCCGCGCGGCGGGCCACATCACGGACGAGGAGTTCGCGCAGGCGAAGGCCAAGATCCTGGCCTGACCGCCGCCCCGGTCCACCGCTCCGGCCCACGGCCCCGGCCGACCGGACCCGGATCCCCCGAGGGTGCGAAACCCGGGCGGACCGGCGGACCGTTCGCACTACAGTCTGATCCCGTCGGGACACACCCGTCTCTCACAGGGGGAACAGACTTGAGGCTTCATCACCATGCCGGAACGGCCGGACGCACGGGTGGACTCCCGTCCGTCCGGCCGTTCCGGCGGCGCGCGCGGGCCGTCCTCGTGACGCTCGCCCTGGTCGGCGGACTGCAGGGCGGCCTGGTCACGGCGGCGCAGGCGGACCCGGCGGCGTCGCTGTGCTCGTCGGTCAACGGGCCGTTCGGTTCGGCGGTCGTCGGCGGGGGCCGTTACCGGATCATGCCGGACGAGTGGAACTCCGCGGCCGAGGTCTGCATGACCAGCGACGGCGGCCCGAACTTCACGGTCGCCCGCAGCGACCTCAGCAGCGCCACCAACACCAAGCCCGGAGCCCCGGGAGCGTACACCCGCATCGAGTACGTGCCGCGTCCCGGTGAACTCCCCACGCCCGTGGCCACGATGGGGGACGCCCTGACCGGCTGGCGGACCACCACCGGCGTCCCGGGGCAGTACAACGCGGCCTACGACCTCTGGTACGCGGACGCGGCCGAGGCGTGCGGTCCGACGACCTCGCACGAGCTGATGATCTGGCTCGACCGGCAGGGCGGACCCGTCCCGCTGGGCACCGCCACCCAGCAGGTCGCCCTCGGCGGCCGGACGTACCAGGTCCACCAGTACCAGAACGCCGCCAACGGCAAGCAGGTCATCAGCTACCTGGCGACCAGCCCGGTCGGCTCGGTCTACGCCCTGAACCTGCGCGCGATCACCAACGACGCCGTGGTCCGGGGCTACGTGCCCGCCGACGGGAAGCTCTGCTCCGTCCAGGCGGGCTTCGAGATCTGGAACGGCGGCGCCGGACTCGCCACGAACTCCTTCTCCTACCAACCCGCCGTCGGCCTCCCGACGGGCAACGTGACGTCCGGGCTCCCCGGCAAGTGCCTCGACGCCGGGAACAACTCGGCGGGCCCCGAGACCTTCAGCATGCCCGCCGACATCTGGGACTGCGCCGCGACGCCGAACCAGACCTGGACGGTCGGCAACGACGGCACCGTCAGGGCCCTCGGCAAGTGCCTCGACGTCACCGGCGGCGGAACCGTCAACGGGACCCCGGTCCAGCTCTACCCCTGCAACGGCACCGGCGCCCAGGTGTGGAGGCAGAACGCCAAGGGCCTGCAGAACCCGCAGTCCGGTCTCTGCCTGGCCGACCCCGCCGCCTCGACCACCAACGGCACCCAGCTGATCCTCTGGACCTGCGGTGCGAGCGGACAGGACTGGCGCCACCCCTACAGCGGGCAGCCACTGTGGACCGCCTTCACCAACAAGGCGACCTCCTACTGCCTGAGCGGCGGGGTCGAGAACGCCGGCTCGGTCAGTCTCCACACGTGCGGCGCCGGCACCACCCCGCCGCAGAACTGGCAGCTGGTCAAGGACGGCACCCTGCGCGTCTCCACCGGGGCGTGCCTGGACGCGGGCAGCGCCGGCACCGCCGGCAGCCCGGTCCAGCTGGCGCCGTGTTCGGGATCGGCCACGCAGCAGTGGCTGCTGTCGCCCACCGGCTACCTGCTGAACCCCGTGTCCGGCAAGTGCCTGGACGACCCGCAGTCGACCGCCGTGCAGGGCGTCCCGCTGAACCTGTGGACCTGCAACGGCACCGCGGCCCAGGTCTGGTACTCGGCGGCCTGACCGGGCCGGGCCCGACCGGGCTTCCGGTCGGGCTTCCGGTCGGGCTTCCGTTCCGCCTCTGGCTGAGCGTCCGGTGGCTCAGCGGGTCCCTCCCTCTCGACCACGCCCGCCGGCTGCTCGGCGAGGCGGTCGACGCGGAGCTCGCGGACGCCCGGCCGGAGCGCCGCCTCGCGGTCGACTGACTTTTCGGTCACGCCGTGTGGCAACGGGCCGGCCTGTCCGGAGCTGTGCGACCGGACTGGGCCGGCGTCGACGAACGGCCGGGGCGGCCGACAGCGGTGCCCCGGGTGGTGGCATGACGGCAGCCCTCTCCGCGTGGCTGACCGGGTTTCGGGTGGCCAGCCACTATCCATGGGCCACATGGACCACTTCGTCGCCCGGCGCACCGCTCTGACCGCCGCACTCGCCGCAGGTGCGGCCGTCGGCCTGCCCGCCACTGCCACCGCCCGCACCTCCGCCCGCCCTGTGGCACCCGACCCGGCCGCCCGGCCCGGCCCCCGGCCGGCCTGGGAGCTGCCGACCGATCAGGCCGCGCAGGAGGGCGACCCCGAGGCCGACGAGATCGTCAAGGAGCTGGTGAGCGCCGGTCAGATGCAGCTGGCGAACCGGGTCTTCCACGACTGGACCCGCAACGACCAACCGGTGCCGGACGCGGCGCCGTCGGTGCTGCACGACTTCCTGACCCGCAACGCCGTCCTGACCGAGGAGGAACGGGCCGCGATCGACCTGATCAAGAACGGTGACTCGGGCAAGCTCGTCCGGGGCAATTTCGAGGCCATCACCATGACCGAGGCCTTCGGTGGGCTCTTCACCGCCCTGGCAGACCCACTGCTGGCCAAGTCGGTCTGGTACGCCAAGTTCGACCTGGTGATGGACATCGGCCGGCGCTTCTCCCGCACCATGAACACCCTCTGGGACGGCATCGACGGCGGCAACTGGGATCCGTCGGGCAACGCCGTGATCAGCCTGGTCAAGCTGCGGCTGGTGCACGCGGCGGCCCGGCAGGCGGGCCTGGCCCACGGCTGGAACGCGGCCCGGGACGGCATGCCGATCAGCCAGCGGCTGGAGGTCGAGGAGCTCATGTACGTGGGTGCCAACAACGTCCAGCTCGCGGCCAAGTTCGGCTTCCACCCCAACCCCCGGCAGATCGACGAACTGGTGCAACTGATCCGCGTCGGCGGCCGGCTGCTCGGCATCCAGGAGAAGTACAACCCGCGCACCCTCGACCAGTGCAACCAGGTCCTCGCCGATGCCGCCGCCCACCACCGGGCCCCCTCCGACGAAGGCATCAAACTGGCCCACAACATGCTGGACTGGATGGACCGGAAGATCTTCCCCGGCGCCGGCGCCGTCGGCGCCTCCATGATCCGGATGATGGACGCCCACGTCGGGGACGTCCTCGACATCAAGCCCAACCCGGCTCTGGACATCCCCGTCGCAACCCTCGGCCCCCACCTCTACCGGCCCGTGTACGAGATCCAGCAGAGGTTCCCGCTGCTCGTCCCCGTCCACGAGAAGATGTTCAAGGTCGCCTCGAAGACCGTCGCCTGGTACGCCGTCGACTTCCGCGACTACGACCTCCAGATGCCCGTCCGCTGACCGGCCGACGAAAGTGCGCCCGGTGGACGACGAGCAGCCCGCCCACCGGGCACCCGGTCGCCCTACGGCGACCGGCAGGGGAAGGGGTCAGCCCCCGTCCGGCTTGCCGGGCTGGTCGCGGGTCGAGCAGTGGATGCCGCCACCCCCGGAGGCGATCCCGTCGATCCTCACCTGGACGATGTCGCGGCCGGGGAAGTGGTCGCGCAGGATCTGCTTCGCCCGGTCGTCGGCCCTGGCGTCCCCGAAGCGCGGCATGAACAACGACTTGTTGGCCACGTAGAAGTTGATGTACGAGGAGACGAAGGCGTCACCCTTCCCGGTGATCCGGTCCGGATCGGGCTGCGGCAGGTCGATCACCCGCAGCGCCCTCCCGTGGGCGTCGGTCGCGGACTTCAGCACCTCGCGGGCCCGCGTGGCCGAGCGCGACCAGACGTCGGCGGGCGCACCGGGGAACGGCTGGTCCAGCAGCACGACCCCGGGCGCCGCGAACCGCACCAGGCAGTCCACATGGGCGTCGGTGATGTCCTGGTCGCGCACGCCCGCGAACCAGATCACCTTGGTCACGCCCAGGGCCTTCCTGAGTTCGGCCTCGATCTCGTCCCGGCTCCGGCCCGGATTGCGGCGCTGGTTGACCACCGAGCTCTCGGTGACCATCAGGGTGCCCTCCCCGTCGGTCCCGAAGGACCCGCCCTCCGCGACCAGCGGCGTGGCGACCCGTTCCAGCCCGTACCTCCCGAGGGCCGCGGCGGCAAGCGCCGAGTCGTTCGCGTGTTCCTTCTGCTGGTTGCCCCAGCCGTTGAAGTTGAAGTCGACCCCCTTCAGCGTCGATCCGTCCTCGACGAACACCGGCACGGTGTCACGGGCCCACAGGTCGTCGACGGGCAGCGGGACGACCTCGACGTCGTTGCCGCACGCGTTCTGCGCCGCGGCCACCTGCGCGGGGCGGGCGAACATCACGACCGCCTCGTAGCCGGCGACGGCGCGCGCCAGCCGCGCGATGTCCGCGCGGACCTCGGGGAGCTGGTCCTCCCAGATGCCGGTGGACGCCGGCCAGGACATGAAGGTCCGGGTGTGGCTCTCCCACTCGGCGCCGAACCGGCGACCGGGGGTCGCGCCGCCGCCGGGCGCGGGCGGCTGCGACCCGCCCGGCGCGGGCGACGCCGGCGGGGCGGGCGGCTCCGAGGGGCCCGGGGGAAGCGCCTCCTCCGGGCCCTCCGGCGACGCGCAGGCCGCCGCGCCCAGGGAGAACAGGCCGGCGCCGGCCGCGGCGCGCAGCATCGTCCGGCGGGACGGGACCGACCCGCGCGGGGCCCGCACTCCGAAGAGTCGGCCGAACAGGGATCGTCTGTCACCGTGGGTGTCGCTCATGCGGGTCTCCGAATCGAGTGTTGCCCACCAGGTGGCCGGACGCCCGCCGACAGGGGCGGTCCGTCGGCAGGCACGCGCCCGGCGCGGCCGGTGGCCTTGCACGGGGCGCCCGGGGCGGATGTCGCCCGGCGCCGCTCCCTTCACTCTCGCATTGACTAAATTTTCAGTCAACAATCGAGCACACGCCTGCGCGTCGGCCCGGGCAGCGACACCGGAGTCCGGAGACGACGAGGCCCCGGACCGTCCCGGCCCGGGGCGGAACGCCGCGCGCGTCAGCCGCGCAGCCTCTCCAGTTCGCCGTCGATCGCGCCGACCATCAGCTCGCGCGCGTGCGCCACCGGCAGGCTCCCGCTGAGCCAGCGCACGCTCAGCCCCTCCAGCAGCGCGGTCAACCGCTCCGCGGAGGCGGCGAGCGAGGCGGCCCCGTTCATCGGGTACACCCTGCCGAGCAGGTCGGTGACCTCCTGGACCCACACCAGCGTGGCCCGGGCCAGGTCCTCCCGGAGATCGGGATCGAACACGGCGCTCGCCCGCAGCTCCCCCCACGCCGTGCTGTTCTCGCGCACCTCGGGGGTGTCCTGGAGCTCCAGCAGCAGCGCCTGCCGGAGTTCGCCCCGGGCGTCGAGGGGCGGGGCGTCCGCCGCCCGCTCCGCCGTGTACCGCTCGGCGCGGTCGTTGATGAACTCCAGCGTCGCGCGGAGGATCCCCGCACGGTCCTTGAAGTGGTAGTAGATCAGCGCGGTGGACACGCCCGCCTCGGCCGCCAGCTCCTCCACGCGCAGCCCGCGGACACCGCGCCGGGCGATGACCCGCGCGGCCGCTTCCATGATCAGGGTTCGACGGTCAGCCACAAGCGGTCACCTTACTGGGAGGCCGGCTGATCGCGGACCCCGGGGCCATTCTGACTGAAACTACAGTCGGGACATGATCCGTGCGGTGCACCGCCGCCACCCGCTCGACCCGCTGGAGCCAGCATGACCGCAGAACCCTTCGGTGCCTCTGCGCGCGGCTGGGCGCGGGCGGCACGGGCCGCGTCTATCTCGCGTACACCCCCGGCGGACGCCCGGTCGCGCTCAAGGTCGTCCGGCCCGAGCTCGCCACCACCCTCGTGGCCGGCCCCTCCCTCCAGCAGGTCGTGCACCGCCACGGTCCGCTGCCCGAACGCACCGTCCTACTGCTCCTGGCCGGGGTCGCCGAGGCGCAGGCGATCCACGCCGCCGGTGTCGTCCACCGCGACCTCACCGGAGCTTCTGCGTCCGGGCGGCCGGCGGCCGGGAGTCCGCCGTCGTCCGCCCACTCGCGACCGGCCCGGACAGCGGCCCGGTCACCGTCAGCGTCACGTTCTACCGCCGCTCCACCTGGGCACCGGCGCGGGGCGTCACGGCTCCGGCAGCCGGAACTCGAACCACACCACCTTGCCCCGGCCCTGCGGGTACCAGCCCCAGCACAGGGCGAGCCGGTCCACCAGGAAGAGGCCGAGGCCGCCGACGTCGTCCGGACCGTGCGTCGTGCGGAGCCTCGGCGGGCGCGGACTGCCGTCGGACACCTCCGCGCGCAGCCGTCCCGGCCCCTGGACGAGCAGCAGGTCGTGCGGGGTCCCGGCGTGCCGGCAGGCGTTGGAGACCACCTCGGAGACCAGCAGCACGGCGTCCCCGACCACGACCGGGTCGGCTCTGCCCGCCAGCCGGTACGCCGTGAAGTCCCTCGCCGCGGAGACCACGCCGGGGTGCGCCGACAGCGGCAGCCGGCCGGCCTCCCACGGGGGGCCGGTGCCGGGGTCGGCCGTGCTCGACGCAGGGGTGCCGGGTTCGGCGGTGCCGAGCCCGGCCGTGCCGGGCCCGTCGTACAGCCGGCTGCAGGTCATCAGAGTCGATCCCTCCTGGTTCGTCGTCCTCTCCGGGGCACCGTCGGCGCTCGGCCGGCGCCCCGGACTCGTGTGTCAGCGTCCGGGGAAGCGGCGGAGTCCGCCGCCGGGCGAGGCCTCCTCGCCCGGTGCCGCGGCGGCGCGGCCGCCCGCCCCGTCGACGGACGGCGAGCGCGGTGCGTCCCCACGGGCGGGCGGCTCGCCCCTGACGTCCCGGCCGTCCGGGACGTCCCGGACGGCCGGGTCCGCACCGACGCCGGAGTCCGCACGGATCGCGGAGTCCTCACGGCCCGCAGGCTCCTCGCGGACGGGCGGCCGGTCCTGACGGACGTCCTCGGCCGGGTGCTTCCCGGACCGGGCGGCGTGTCGGGCGCCACGACGCCGACGGAAGACCCGGGCCGTGGCGAGCGCCAGACCGAGACAGAACAGCAGGGCGAGCGCCAGACCGGCCAGGAAGATCCCCAGGGCGTCGAGCGTCACCAGGTCCTGCCCCAGAATCGTGACCTGGTACTCCGGCCCGCCGGACAGGTTGTCCGCGATCAGCAGGCCCGTGAAGGCCCCGGTCGCGACGATCAGCAGAAGTCCGAACAGCAGCATGGCGATGTCCTCCGGTCCCGTTCACCCCGGCTCCACCCCGTCGACCCGCGCCTACCCTCCCCGCCCCGGGGCTAACGCGCGAGAACGGCCGGCCCCTCCACGGGGGGCCGGCCTCGCGCTACTCGATCCGGACGGCGACGAGGCAGGTGTCGTCGTCGGTGTCGGCCGGGCTGAGCTCCAACAGGCGGTCCAGATACCGCTCCAGGTCGTGGCCGGGCTGGCCGGCCGCCCGGATCAGCTGGTCGACGGACTCCTCCG
Organism: Kitasatospora sp. NPDC058406; assembly: GCF_042722765.1. Taxonomy (NCBI): domain Bacteria; kingdom Bacillati; phylum Actinomycetota; class Actinomycetes; order Kitasatosporales; family Streptomycetaceae; genus Kitasatospora; species Kitasatospora sp. NPDC058406. Next base: position 13,480 of record NZ_JBHXKE010000159.1, on the reverse strand, counting down.
TCGGGTGGCCCCGGCGCTCGACGAGGCCGTCGGTGTAGAGCAGCAGGACGTCGCCGGCGACCGGTTGGACGGTCCGCTCCTCGTACACGGCCTCCTCCAGGGCGCCGAGCAGCACCCCGTGCGGCAGCGGCAGCACCTCGGCCCCGGACGGACCCAGCAGGATCGGCGGCAGGTGCCCGGCCCGGGCCCAGCGCACCTCGCCACCGGCCGGGTCGAACAGCACGCAGGCGGCCGTGGCCGTGACCTGTCCCGGTTCGCGCAGGGCGACGGTGTTGGCCCACTCCAGCAGCCGGCCCGGCCCGGCACCCGTGACGGCGAGGCCGCGCAGCGCGTGCCGGAGCGCGACCATGCCGGTGGCCGCGCCGACGCCGTGCCCCGCGACGTCGCCGACGGCCAGCAGCACCCGCTTGCCGGGGAGCACCAGCACGTCGTACCAGTCGCCGCCGACCCGTTCCCGCTTGGCGGCGGGCCGGTAGCGGACGGCGGCCCGCAGGCCCGTGGTGTCGAGCGGCGGCGGCGCGGAGGGCAGGATCGCCTGCTGGAGGCTGAGGGCCAACTGCTCGCTCTCGACCGTCTCCTGCTCGCTGTCGGCGAGCCGCTGCCGGGTGGCGCCCAGCGCGATCTCCGTCCGGTGCTGCGCCGACACGTCGAGGTACGCCCCGCGGACGGCGTCCAGTCGGCCGTCCTCGTCCAGGACCGGCTCGACGACGACCCTGGTGTAGTGCTCGGTGCCGTCGGGGTGGCGCAGCCGGAACACGGCGGAGGAGGTGCGGTGGCGGCGCTCGACGGCGTCCACGAGCCTCCGGACGGCGGGCTCGTCGTCGGGGTGGACGTGCCCGGCCAGGTCGGCCAGCGGAACGGCGGGGGCCTGCGGCGACCGCCCGTACAGCTCGGCCAGGCCTTCGCCCCAGAGGATCCGGCCGGTCCCCGGGTGCTCCTGGAAGCCGGCGACCCGGGCGAGCCGCTGGGCCTGGTGCTGCATGGCGGCCTGGTCGGACTCGCCGGGCCGGTCGGCCGCGGGCTGCCAGGTGACCAGCAGGCGGCGGCCGAACGGCGCGACGGCGAGCCGGACGGTGACGGGCACGTCCGTCCCGCCGCTCCGGAAGACCACGTGGAGACGCTCGCCGGACCGGGGTTCGCCGCTCGCGTGGGCGCGCAGCAGCGGTTCGAGCAGGCCGGTGGCGCAGGCGACCGGGTAGACCTCCAGCAGGGAGGCGCCGTCCAGCCCGCTGCGGGGGCGGCCGAGCGGGTCGCGGAACGGCGGGCTGGTGCGGAGGATGGTGAAGTCGACCACCCGGCCGTCCCTGAGGACGGGTTCGAGCAGCAGGGCGGGCGTGAGCAGACCGTCGAGCACGTCGGCCTGCCGGTCCGGTTCGGCCGGGGCGCCCGGATCGCCGAGCAGGGTGCTGCAGAGGTCGGCGAGGGCGCGGAGCCGGCGGTGCTGCGGCGGGGTGAGAACGGGTGCGGGGCCGGGCCAGAGCACTTCGAGCGCTCCCCGCCGCCGACCGTCGTCGACAAGGGGGAGGACGAGCCGCGGCGCGTCGACACCACCGACCGACGGCACGGCCGGGACGGGGCCCGTGGTACCCGCGGTCCCGTCGTCGGGCCAGCACTCGACGCCCTCCGAGACGGCCCGCTGGGCCGGGGTGGCGACCGTCGGCGGGACGCGGCTCCAGGCTCCGGCCTCGTCCGCGCGGAGCCCGGCCTGGGCCACGAGTGCGAGGGCCCCGCCGGGCAACCGCTGCCAGACCACGACGGCGTGGGCGCCGAGCGGTCCGGCGATCTGCCGGAACAGGGCGTCGACGGCGGCCGGCAGGTCGGGTGCGGCGGCGATCGCCCGGGCGGCGACCGATGCGGCGGCCGGCTCGGCGGCCCGCTCGGCAGCGGGGTTCCGGGCGGGCTGCGCCGACGGCCCGGACGGCCCGGACGGCGTCGGCAGCTCCTCCCGGTCCTCCTGCCGCCCGACGATGTCGGCCGCCAGCGTGGCGACCGGTACCCCCGCCGTGCGGGCGAGCCCGGCAAGGCGGACGGCCGCCTCGCCGGGCGGCACGGCCAGCCGTTCGGCGAGCATGCCGGTGGCCAGGTCGACGAGGGTCCGGGGCCCCTCCTCCGCGCGCGCCCGGGCCGCGTCGTCCTGGAGCCGCCGGACGGCGGCGGCCAGCAGCCGGGCGCTGCCGGACGCGGAGTCGCCCTCGCCGGCCCCGGCCCCGCCGTGCCGTCGGTCGCCGTGCCGGGGGTCGCCGGTCATGGCGCGTCCGGCCGGTGCCGCATCCGGGCCGGCAGGTGGTCGGTGTCCACCGGCTCGGTGACGTGGTCGTCGGCCCCGGCCGCGCGGCTCCTGTCCCGGTCCCCGGGCATCGCCCTTGCGGTGACGGCGACGACCGGCGGGCGGGCGAAGCGCTCCCCGGCGCGGACGGCGGCGTAGCCGTCGAGGCCGGGCATCATCACGTCCATCAGGACGGGACCGGTCTCGGGGTCGGCGCGCCGCAGGTCGGGACCGGCGCCGCCGGCGGCGTGCAGCACGGTCGGGCCGCGCGGCCCCTGTTCGGCCGGGGTGTTCCGGCCCGCCGGCACCGCTCCCGGCGCCGCCCGTTCGTCCATCCGTCCACCGCCCGGATCGGCTGCGCGGCCGGAGCCCCGCGGGCAGCCCGGCCGGTGGAGGCGGCGGCACCGCCTCACCTCCCACTCTGCCACCGACCGGCGCGGCGTGGCGGGCGGGCCGGGCGTGCGTCCGGCGGTCGGGCGAAGGGCCGACGGTCGGGCGAAGGCCCGCGGCCCGGGCGGGTTCGCCCGCGGCCACCCGGGTAGACGCGCCCGGACAGGGACACGACCGTGGGAGGAGAGGCCGCCATGCCCCGAGGATCCAGCCCCAAGCGGGAGCGCCAGTACGAGCACATCAAGGACAGCGTCCTCGACCGGGGCGAGAGCGAGGACCGGGCGAAGGAGATCGCCGCCCGCACGGTCAACAAGGAACGCGCCCGGCACGGCGAGTCGAAGACCGCGAGCCTCAGCTCGACCCAGGACGTCTCCTCCGGGCACCGGGGCGGGAAGCGTTCGCACACGGGTGCCGCCGGGCCCACCTACGACCAGCTGTACAACGAGGCCAGACAGCGCGGCATCAAGGGCCGTTCGACGATGAACAAGGGCGAGCTGGCCCGAGCCCTCGGGCACTGACCGGCCGGCCCCGCCGCCGGTACGGTCGCCCGGACCGGGCTCCCCGCCCGCCGCGGTGCCCGTACCGGTCAGCTCGCCCGGCCGTCGAGGCCCCGGAGGCGGTGGAGCGGGGACGGCACCTCCAGCCAGACCTGCTTGCCCCCGCCCTCCGGCCGGGAGCCCCAGACCCGGGCGAGCCGGTCCACCACCCGCAGCCCGTGCCCGCCCGGCCGGCCCGGATCGGCGTGCGGGCGCAGCCTCGGCGGCACCGGGCTGCCGTCGCTGACCTCGACCCGGAGCCTGACGCTGTCCCAGCGGAGCCGGAGTTCGCGGGGGCCGCCCGGGGCGTACAGGCAGGCGTTGGTGACGAGTTCCGACACCATGAGCAGCACGTCCTGCGCGACGGCGAGCCGTTCCTCGTCGGGCTGCCGCTCGTCCCCGTCGTCCGGCAGCCACCGCCAGTCGAGCAGCGCCCGCCGGCTGAAGTCCCGGCAGCGCTGGACCGCACCGTCACTGCCGCGCAGGGCCAGCCGCCGGAGCTCGTCCCGGCGGGACGGCGGGCCCACTCCGGGAACGGTCATCACGGCGCCCCTCAGCCGTGACCGGAGGGCCGGTCCGGTGTCTGCGGGTCCGGCGGCTCCCCGGCGCCCATCGCGGCGTCGAGCCCGGGGTGGATCCGCAGCACGGAGTTCACCCCGGTGATCTCGAACAGCCGGGCGACGACCCCGCGCGGCCCGGCGAGTTCCAGCCGCAGCCCGGCCCGCTCCGCCTCCGGGCGGGCCCGCAGGAGGGTGTTCAGTCCGGTGGAGTCGCAGAAGCGCAGGTCGGTGAGGTCGACCACGATCCGGGTGAGGCCGCCCTCCGGTGGCGCGGCGAGCGCCGTCCGCAGACCGTCCGCCGAGGTGTGGTCCAGCTCCCCCGCCAGGGCGACGATCAGCACGGACCCCTCACGGCGCGCCGCGACCATCAGCACCCCCGGCTCCAGCGCGTCGTCCGCCGGCCCGCGCCCTTCCCCGGCAGGCAGCTGCATGATCGGCTCCCGGTCCGTTCGGGACGGCACGGTGCCGTCCCGACCATGATGCCGCGCGGGAGGCGGGGCCGCGCGGACGGCGCGGAGCGGCCGGACCGGCACGGTACCGCTCCGGACCGGCGAAGCCCGGACCGATGCGTTCATGCCCGGCGTCTGCCCACGCCCGGCCCGGCTACACGCGGACTCCCCCGCCCAGGACGGCGAGGCGGTGCGCAGGGCGAACACCTCGGCGGTGTTGGCGAGTTCGGGCATGCGCGCGACGCGCGGCCGGGGCCGGGGCCGGGCGCGTTCGACCGGGCTGCCGTCGGCGGTGGCCCGGACACCGGGCACGGCCGGGGCGCCGGCCCGGCACGGCCCCCGTCAGCCCGTTCCGGCGGGGTCCTCCGTCCAGCCCGGGGCGTCGCGGTCCTCCAGTTGCTCGCGCAGGCGGGTGAGGGTGGCGGAGAGCAGCCGGGAGACGTGCATCTGGGAGACGCCGACCCGTTCGGCGATCTCGGACTGGGTCCGGTCGTCCCAGAACCGCAGCTTGAGCACGGTCCGCTCGCGTTCCGGCAGCCGGCCGAGGAGGGGCCGGACGGCGGTGCGGAAGTCGGCGAGTTCGATGCCGGGGTCGCAGGAGCCGAGCCGGTCGAGCATGGCGCTGCCGGTCTCGTCGGTGTCGTTGTCCCGCAGCGCGTCCAGCGAGTCGGGTCGGTAGACCCGGCCGGCGACCAGCCCCTCGATCACCTCGTCGACGGTGAGGTGGAGGTACTCGGCGAGCTCCGCGGGCTGCGGCAGACGGCCCAGCCGCTGTTCGAGCCGGTCGGAGCCGCGCACGACGCTCAGGTACAGCTCCTGCATCCGCCGGGGGACGCGCACCGGCCAGGAGGTGTCGCGGAAGAACCGCTTGATCTCGCCGGCGATGGTGGGGATGGCATAGGTGACGAACTCGACGCCGCGCTGCGGGTCGAAGCCGTCCACGGCCTTGATCAGGCCGACGGTGCCGACCTGGAGGATGTCGTCCATCTCCTCCGGGCGGTGACGGAAGCGGCCCGCGATGAAACGCACCAGCGGCATGTTGAGCTCGATGACGGTGCCGCGGACGTAGCTGTAGGCGTGGCTCTCGCGGGCCAGCCCGGTGAGGCGCTCGAAGAGGGCGTCGCTCAGCTCGCGGGCCTCGGTCTTGCCCATCGCGCGCAGTTCCTGCTCGGTGGGGCGCGGCGGCAGTTCGGACACCGGCGGATCGGACGGGGCCTGCGGGGTCGGGCTCCCCGGACCGGTGGTCGGACCGGCTGCGGGGTGGTGGGCCGGACGGGGCGGCGCGGCGGTCGGCAGCACGCCGGGAAGGGTGGTGGGCACAACTGGCTCCAGGGCAGCGGGCATCCCTCGGACCGCGCGGGAGGCGGATCGCGCCCGCGCGCCGCGGGTTGTCTTCCCGAGGGCCACTGCCCGGCTTCTTCAAGCGACGGTCCCGGTGGCACCCCGACGGGGTGCCGGAGCGGGGTGCGGACTTCCGCGACCGCTCCGTCTTCGGTGATACCCACCCTTCGGACGATTGATGCCGATCTGACCCGTTTTGCCGGAGGCGGGTCGGACGCGAGGACCGGCCGGCGGCACCGAGGGGAGGCCGGTTGGCGACCTGTCAGGCACGCCGCCGAAGAGCGGACAGGTTGCGAGGTCCGCCGCCCGGCTCCGCCGGATAGCGTCGGGGCATGATCCACAGCTTCGCCCTGCACGTGGCCGACGTCGACCTCCTCCCCGACCCGCTGGACCCGGACCAGATCGTCTCCGGTGACCCGCAGGTCACCGGCCGGGTGCTCTGGGAGTCCCCCGACGGCCGGCGGCTGCGCGGCGTCTGGCAGATCACCCCCGGGGTGGTCACCGACACCGAGGCCGACGAGCTGTTCGTCGTGGTCAGCGGCCGGGCCACCGTCGAGGTCGAGAACGGGCCCACCCTGGAGGTCGGGCCCGGCGACGTGGCCGTCCTGCGGGAGGGCGACCGGACCACCTGGACGGTGCACGAGACGCTCCGCAAGGTCTACGCGATCGACCTCGGCGCCGTCTGACCGGCCACGGCCGGTCACCCCGGGCCGACGCGCGGGCAGCTCCCCGGACCGCACGGGCCACGCGCCGGACCGCACGGGCGCGTACGGGCTCGGTGCAGGGTGCGTACGGGTGCGTTCGGTGCGTGCGGCCCTCGCCGCTCAGTGGCCGAGGGCCGCCTTCGCCGCCACCAGGACCAGCCCGAGAACCAGGTTGATCACGCCCTCGACCACCACCTCCGTGCGGGTGGCCCCGGCCTGCGCGGCCCCGACGCAGGCCCAGCCGACCTGCTGCGCCACCGCGATCCCCAGCGCGAGCCACGCCGCGCCGCTCAGCCCCAGCCCTAGGAGGGGGCTCACGGCGACGGCCGCCGCGGGCAGCAGGGCGGCCTCCACGATGGGCCACTCGTGCCGCCCCACCCGCCGGACCTCGGCCCAGCCGGGCCGCCGGCCGACCCGGCGTTCGCCGGCGAGGTTCGCGTAGACGTGGGCGGCCCAGAAGACCAGGCCGGTCACGAGGAGCAGCACGACGGCCTGGACGCGCGGGAAGTCGCCGACCACACTCGCCGAGGCGATCACGGAGGCGGCGAGGAGTGACCCGTAGAGGGCCCCGGCGTAGTCGGTCCGCACCGGCGGCCCGCCGGCCGGGTCGGGTCTGTGCGGCCACGGGAGTAGGCGGTTCACACGCACCACCCTAGGGATCCGGGCCGCGCTCGGCCCGGTCCCACGCGGCGGCGCGCCGCCCGTGGGGGAGGCGCCCGGAGTCCCTCCCCCACGGGCGGACGCTCAGTGGGCGCCGTGGACCAGCCGGCCGTCGAAGTAGGTGAGGTCGACCGGCAGCCCCGGCAGGTCGTGCGGGGAGGTGTCGGCGAGGCGCCCGCCGAGCACGCACAGGTCGGCGACCTTGCCGACCTCGACGGTGCCCTTCCAGCGCTCGGCGAAGTCCTGGACGGCGGGTTCGGCGGTGTAGGCGCGGACGGCCTCGCGCAGGCCGACCCGCTCCCCCGGGCCGCTCGCCCGGCCGGTCGCCTTGGACTCCCGCAGCAGCATCGAGGCGACGCCCTGCCGCCAGTCCGGTTCGGTGATCGGTGCGTCGGAGCTGGCGCAGACCCGGACGCCCGCCGTGAGGGCGGACCGCACCGGCCACATCCGCCCGGACCGTTCCTCGCCGACCACCTCGTCCATCAGGTCGGAGATGGTCCACTTGATCGCCGGGTTCATGTTGACGCCGTAGCCGTGCGCGGCCAGCACGGCCAGGCTGTGCGGGGTCGCGAAGTCGCCGTGGATCAGGTAGTGCCGGGCGTCGGGTCGCGGGTGGGCGAGCTGGGCGGCAGCGAAGGCGTCGACGACCGTGTCGATCGCCCGGTCCCCGGTGACGTGCACGCCGATCTGGTGGCCGGCCGCGTGGACGGCGTCGATCATGGCGGTGAGTTCGGCGGCCTGCAGCGCCGGTGCGGCGCCGTGGACGCAGAGCGCGCCGTGGCCGCCCCCGGGGTAGGCCTCGTGCATCCAGGCGGTGCGGTTCGGCGGCACCCCGTCCGCGAACAGCTTGACGCCGAGGACGGCGAGCCGGCGCGGGTCGATGCCGTCCAGCGGCACGCCGGCCAGCTCGGCGAGGCCGGCCCGCAGGTCCCGGACGCCGCCGCCCATCGGGGAGGGCAGCAGCAGGACGCCCACCCGGGCGTCCAGTTCGCCGGCCCGGGCGAGGTCCAGGTAGGTGTGGAGCGCGCCGGTGCCCATCGCGCCGGACATGATGCCCTCGCCGCCGGGGCCGAGGCCGGGTTCGGTGTAGCTGGTGGTGCCGAGGGCGTGCAGGGCGCGGACGGCTCCGGTGATCGCCGCGCGGCGGCGGCGCTCGTCGGCCCGGGGGATGTGCGCGTGGACGGCGCGCTGCGCGGCCTCCCGCAGGATGCCGGTGGGGTGGCCGGTCGGGTCCGTGTCGATCGTGCCGCCCGGCGGGGGCCGGGTGCCGCGGTCGATGCCGGCGGCACGCAGGGCCGCCGAGTTGACCCAGGCCATGTGGTCGGAGAAGTCGGTCAGGCAGACCGGGTTGTCCGGGGCCGCGGCGTCGAGGTCGGCACGGTCGGGCAGGTCCCGGCTGCCGTCGCGGCACTCGGCGAGGTAGCCGACGTCCCAGCCGCGGCCGACGATCCACTCGCCGGGGGCGGTGGCGCGGGCCGCGGCGGCGACGGCCGCGACGATGTCGGCGATCGAGCGGACGGCGGGGAAGTTGAGGTCGAGGGCGAGGGGCGGACGGTTGAGGCCCCAGGCGTGGCCGTGCAGGTGGGAGTCGTTGATGCCGGGCAGGACGGTGCGTCCGCGCAGGTCGACGACCCGGGTGGCGGGTCCGGCGTGGGCGAGGACGGCGGCGGTGCTGCCGACGGCGGTGATCAGGCCGTCACGGACGGCCAGGGCCTGGGCGGTGGTGAAGTCCGCGTCGGCGGTCAGTACGTCGCCGTCGACGAGGACGAGGTCGGCGGGCCGGTCCACGGTCTCTCCTGGGGGCGGGCCCGGGGTCGGGCCGGTTCGGGGAACGCCGGTCGGGGCGGGGCGGGCCACGGGGTGTCAGGGCCCCTCGGGGTCGACGGCGTCGCGGTCCGCCCAGTACGGGGCGACCAGCTCGCGCAGCCGGTCGGCGCCGACCCGGTCGAGCAGGTCGAGGGCGCCGACGTTCTCGGTCAGCTGCCGCATCCGGCTGGCGCCGAACAGCACGGTGGCGGTGGCGGGGTGGGTGAGGGTGAAGGCGACGCAGAGCTGGGCGGGGGTGGCGCCGAGCTCGGCGGCGACGGCGGCCAGGCCCGGGGCGGCCCCGGTGATCCGGTCGCGGATCCCGCCCGGGTCGCGGCCGATCTCGCGCGACGGGCTGGTCCGGCCGGCGAGGATGCCGCCCTCCAGGACGTCGGAGGCCTGCATCGTCAGGCCCTCGGCGAAGAGCGCGGCGAACGGCTCGCCGTCCGGGATGGCGCGGCGGCAGGGGCTGTACTTGAGCTGGGCGAGCTGCGGGCCGGGCGAGCCGGCGGCCCGGGCGTGGTCGCGGACGGTGCGGATCGCGGTGGCGGACCAGTTGTTGACGCCCCAGCAGCCGATCAGACCCTCCGCCTCCAGGACGGCGAGTTCCTCGGCGATGCCGCGCAGGTCGAGGTCGTCGCGGCGGATGTCGCCGAGGACCGCGACGTCGGCGTGCTCGGCACCGGCCCGGAACAGCGCGTTGGCCAGCTGGTCGCGCAGCGACTGCGCGGGGTAGGGCTCCAGCCACAGCTTCACCGACAGCAGGTACTCCTCGCGGGCGAGGCCGGCCGCCCGGACGATCGCGGAGAACAGCACGTCGGTGAAGACCGGCGGATGGCCGGGCAGGCCGTAGACGGCCACGTCGAAGAGGTTGACGCCGAGGTCCACGGCGTGGCGGACCATGGCGACGGCGTCGCCGAAGTCCATCCGGTCGTAGGTGTGCCAGGAGCCGAGGGAGAGGGCGGACACCTCGGGGCCGGCGGTGCCGAGCCTGCGGCGGGGGACGATGGGCATGGCGGTCCTCGTGGGTTTCGGGAGCGGTCGGCGGGCGTACGGCGGGTGCGGTGGCCGGCCGGAGTACGGCCGGCGGGCACCCGGCGCCCCGGGCTGGGACACACGGAGGGTGGGGTCCCGGGGTGCCGGGCGGCGAGGGGGCCGGGCGGCGGGGCGCCGGTGGTGCGGCGGTCCGCGCGGCGGGTCCGCCCGGACGGGCGGACGGGGGTGGACGGGGCGGTCGTCCCGGCCGTGGTGCGGCCGGGCGGGGACCGGACGGCGGGTCAGGGCAGCCAGGGGTGGACGACGGCCTTGGTCTGCTCCAGCCTGGCCATCGCCTCGATGGCCGCGGAGGCGCCGCTCAGGCCGACCGGGGCGCTGAACAGCGCGTCCCAGTCGAACCGGGAGCGGAAGTCGCGCAGGAACCCGATGGCCCGGTGGTAGTCGCCGACATCGCCGTTGAGCGAGCCGAGCACGGTCAGCTCCTTGCCCATGACGGTGCCCAGCGGCAGCTCCTGCGGAGCCGGACCGGTCGATCCGACGATCACGAACCGGCCGCCCCAGGCGGCGAGGTCGACGGCCTCGGCGCCGACGCCGGGGGCACCGGCGAGGTCGATCACCAGGTCGGCGCCGCGCCCGCCGGTCGCGGCGAGCACCGCCTCGCGACGGGCCTCGGGGCCGTCGGCCAGACCGAGGGTCAGATCGGCGCCGAACTCCTCGGCGAGTGCGAGCCGGCTGTCCGGGGCGCCGATGGTGATCACCGGTCCGGCGCCGCCGGCCTTGGCCACGGCGGTGGCCACGATGCCGAGCGCGCCGGCGCCCTGGATCACCACCGAGGAGCCGGGCCGGGTGCCGCCCGCCCGGTCGAAGGCGTGCAGCACCGTCTTGACGGCGCAGCCGGCCGCGGCGGCCCAGGTGGACTCGACCTCGTCGGGCAGCAGGTACTTCTGCGCCTGCGGGACGACGTAGTTGTACTCGGCGAGCCCGGCGGTGGCGTACGGGTACCGGTCGGCACGCTGGCGGAAGCCGTAGCCGCGGTCCTCGCAGGCCACCGGGGTGCGCAGCACGGTGCAGCCGTGGCAGTACCCGCAGGTGGACTCCGACCAGCCGATCCGCCGGCCGACCCCGACCGGGCGGCCCAGCGCGTCGACGGTGCCCTCGCCGACGGCGACGACGGTGCCGACCATCTCGTGGCCGAGGACCAGGGGCAGCATGCCGGGCATCGACATCGCCCCGCTCCACAGGTGGACGTCGGTCGCGCAGAGGGTGGCGCAGTCGATCCGCACGAGGGCGGCGCCCGGTTCGATCCGCTCGGGCAGCGGGAGTTCCTCGATCTCCAGCGGCTTGCCGTGGGTGCGCAGCACGGCGGCCCTGGTGCTGGTCACTCGGGTCATGGTCGGTCTCTCCTTCGTTCCCCCGGTCCGGGGTCCGGGCTGCTGCCCGGACCGGTCATCGGCTGTGCGCGGTGTCCCAGACCTCGTTGCGGCTGCGCCACCAGAGCAGCACCACGATCACCAGGAAGGGCACCACGCCCTGGTACTTCTGGATCGCCTCGACGGAGGCGGAGAAGCCCTCCAGGCAGCCCAGTACGAGGCCGCCGAGAAGGGTGAGCGGCAGGCTGCGGAAGGCGCCGAGCATGGCGACCGCCAGCGCGGTGTTGATGAGCTTGCCGAGGGTGGAGAAGTCCCCGCCGAGGCGCGGTGCGGCGAGCACCACGACCAGCGTGGTGACGGCGCCGATCGCGGCCCAGACGGCGACGGCGAGGCGGGCCACCGGGATGCCGACCACCTCCGCGGTGGCGGGCCGCTCGGAGAGCGCCTGGAGGCGCAGGCCGAGCCGGGTACGGCCGAGCAGCAGGCCGACGCCGACGGTGATGACCGCGGCGAAGGCGATGGTGACCAGCACCGACTGCGGGATCACGACGCCGCCGAGGGTGAGCACGGGCTTCTCGAAGGGGCTGGGGAAGCTGTGCGCGCCGGTGGTGGTGGAGCCGAACAGCCGCAGGCCGACGGCCATCACGGCGACGTAGACGGCGACGGTGACGGCCGCCTTGGTGTTCTGCGAGTGATCGGCGAACCAGCGCACCAGGACGGTACCGAGCAGGGCGGACAGCGCCGCCCCGGCCAGCACGCCGACCGGCAGGGCGAGCCAGGGGCTCACTCCCCCGTCGGTCAGGCCGACCATGACGAAGGCGCCGATCGCGCCGACGGCGGCCATCGCGAAGTTGACCGTGGCGACGAGCCGGTAGGTCAGCACGACGCACAGGCCGAGGAGGGCGTAGACGCCGCCACCGGTCAGGCCCGCGAGCGTGGAGTTGAGCATGGGACACCTCCTGGGGTCCTGGGGTCCGGTCGTGCACCGGGGCGCGGCGCACGGTCCGGGGTGGGGGGACGGCGGGCTGCGGCCGGGTCAGGGCCGGCCGGGGTCACTTCTTGCCGGGGACGACGAAGCCCTCGGGGAGCACCTGCCAGCTGCCGTTGACGGCCTGGACGAAGCGGCTGCCCTGGACGGGGTTGTGGGTGTCGCCCTCGCCGAAGACCCAGGGGGTGCCGACCATCGGGTAGTCGATCGGCTTCATGGACTTGAAGGCCTTGGTGACGGACTCGCGGGTGATCGGCCCGGAGATGCCCTTGAGGACCTGGACGAAGACGTCGGCGGCCATCACGCCGCCCTGGCTGAAGGCGGTCTTCTGGATCTTGTTCTTGTCGACCAGCTGGGACCAGCGCTCGTTGCCCGGCAGGGTGGTGTCGGTGTAGGGCTGCCACTCGGTGCCGGCGTAGACCTTGAGGCCGGCCGGGATCGCCTGCGCGTTGGCGTCGGTGTAGGTGTTGGCGCCGACGATGAAGTCGACGTCGTCCATGCCCTGGGTCCTGGCCTGGGCGAAGTAGGGGCCGACGATGCCGTTGTAGAGGACGGCCTGGCAGCCGGCGCCCTTGTCGGCGACGAGGTACTTGGTCGGGTCGCCCTCGGCGATGGCGAGCTCCTTGTGGGCGAGCTGCTTGCCGGTGAGCTCGGTCCACTTCTTGATCGCGTCCTCGATGCCGCCGCCGCTGCCGGGCAGCACGGTGTAGTCGAGGCAGACCTTGTCCCGCTTGAGCACCTCGGAGGCGTAGTAGAGGTTGGCGGTCAGCAGGTTGAACGGACCGGGGTTGACCGGCGCGATGTTGGGGCTGGTGAAGCAGGCGGGGTCGACGCCGACGGCGGGGATCGAGACGACCTGGGCCTTGCTGTAGGCCGCGCGGTTGAGGCCGCAGTCGACGGCGCTGGAGGAGCCGACCAGGGCGACGACGTTCTTGGACTTGACGAGGTCGACGGCGGCCTCGGTGGCGCGCTGCGGGTTCATCGCGTCGTCCATGCTGAGCAGTTCCAGCTTGCGGCCGTTGATGCCGCCGGCGGCGTTGACCTCGTCGAAGACGGCCTTGACCGCCTGCGGGACCTCGGGGGTCTGGAAGAGTCCGGTGATCCCGTTGATCGCACCGACCTTGATCGGGCCGGTGTCCGAGCCGGATCCGCTGTCACAGGCGGTGGCGCCGAGGGCCAGTGCGGTGGCGGCGGCGAGGGCGGCGGTCAGCCGTGCATGCTTCATTGGTGCACTCATTTCCGTCTGTGGGGGCGCGCCGGAACGGGGTTGCGCGGTTCCGCACGAGGGTGGGGGTGGGTGTCGCGGGGGGGGTGCGGGGGTGGTACGGGCCGGGCCGGTGGAGCGGCGGGCGGCGGGCGGCGGGCGGCGGGCGGCGGGCGGCGGGCGGCGGGCGGCGGGCGGCGGGCGGCGGTC
>NZ_JBHXKE010000158.1:0-22075 GCF_042722765.1 Kitasatospora sp. NPDC058406 | reverse complement strand
GGGCGGGGGGGGGGCGGGGGGGGGGTGGGGGGGGGGTGGCTGCGGGGGGGGGGCCGGGTCGGTGTGGGGTTGTCGCTGGGCCCACTGCTGGCGCGGCCTCCCCGGGACCGGTGGACGGACCGCCGGTCGGCGGACCGGCCCCGGAGGGGTTCCGGGTCCGGCGGGTCCGGCGCTCGGCGGGCGCCGGGTCCGGCGGCCGAGTCCGGCGGACGGGCTCGGCGGGGTCTGTTCTGCGGGCCTGCTCACCGGGGACCCGCCCCGTCGGGCCGGGGTCGGTGGGCCGAGGCCAGCGGGCCGGTGTCAGTGGGCGGGTGTCAGTGGGCCGGGGCGGGTTCGGGCAGCAGGGCGAGCAGTTCGTCGGGGCGGCGCAGCACGGCGTCGGGCCGCTCCGCGAGGAGCGCCGGCTCGTCGGTCTCCCCCCACAGGGCGGCTATCGCGCCGACCCCGGCGCCCCGGGCGCTCGCCAGGTCGGTCACGGCGTCACCGATCATGACGGCCTGCCCGGCCGGGAGGCGCAGCAGTTCCAGGGCGCGCAGCACGATGTCGGGGGCGGGCTTGGCCCGGGCGACCTCGTCGGAGCCGAGCACGTGGTCGAAGTGGTGCAGCAGGCCGAGCTGGTCGAGCAGCGAGCGGGCCCGGGGGCCGCTCTTCCCGGTGGCCACCGCCAGCCGGATGCCGCGCCGGTTGAGTTCGGCGAGCAGCTCGCGCACTCCCTCGTGCACGGTGACCTGGTGGGCGAGGCGATAACTCTCCCGGACGAAGGGCTCCTCCAGTTCGAGGGGCAGCCCCATGATGCGCATGATGTCGGGGAAGTAGCGGCCCAGGTGGCGGCAGTACTCCTCGAACGGCGGCCGGCCGTCGCCGACCACCTCGTCGTAGGCGGTCAGGAACGCCCGGCGCATCACGTCGAAGCTGTCGACGATGACGCCGTCGAGGTCGAAGACCACCGCGCGGACCGGGGAGAACGCGGCGAGCGCGCGGGCGTCGGGGGCGGTGGCTGCGGGCTGGTTGCTCGGCATGGGGTCTCCATGGGAAGTGGGCGGCCCGGACGGGTGACCGGGCCTGACGCCCCGGCCCGCGCGGACCGGCGGGGTGGGCACGGCCCCCGGGGGCCGGGGCGTGGGGCGGCTCCGGTGGGTCGGTGCCGGCGGACCGGTGCCGGCCGCTCGGCGCCGGTCAGACGGCGAGCGCGGTGGCCTCGTCGGCGAGCCGCGGCCGCGGGGCGCGGGCCCCCGCGTAGAGCCGTTCGATGACCGAGATCGTGTAGTGGGCCTGGGTCACGGCCGCGCCGCGCGAGGCCGGGTCGGCGAGCAGGGCGGGCAGGGCGTCGAGCTGGCGCACGTACTCGGCGCCGACGGACTCGCCGTGCAGCGGGACGTCGGTGGTGACGCCGTCGCGGGTCCGGGTGAGCCGCGGGACGCGGCGGTTGGGGCTGAAACCGAAGGTGCAGACCAGGGTGGCGGAGCCGGTGGCTCCCTCCACGGTGATCCGGGTGGTGTCGACGGGCTCGTGCGAGGCCCAGCTCGCCCGTACCGCCACCGAGACACCGGTGTCGGTGGTGAGGAAGCCCCGGGCGGTGTCCTCGACGTCGCCCTCGCCGTCCGGCCCCTCCGTGCCGCGCCAGCCGGCGCTCCGCGCGCCGTCGTTGACGAAGTCGGCGGAGACCGAGCCGAGCACGTCCAGGAACCGGACCGGGCCGCCGAGCACGGTCGCGGCGGTGTCGAGCAGGTGCCAGCCGAGGTCGACCAGCGCGCCGCCCCCGGAGTGCCGGCGGCTGGTGAACCAGCCGCCGGCGTCGGGGACGCCGCTGGCGCGGACCCACGCGAGGTCCACGTGGCGGATCGGGCCGATCTCCGCCGCCACCTCGATGAGGGCGGAGACGTCCTCCCGGTAGCGGGCGGCGCTGCCCGCCAGCAGGACGGCCCCGCCCGCCCGCTCGGCGGCGGCCAGCCGGTCGGCCTCGGCGGCGCTGAGGCAGACCGGCTTCTCCAGGAACACCGGGATGCCGCGGGCCAGCAGCCGTTCGGCGACCGGGGTGTGCAGGTGGTTGGGCACCGCGACGACGGCGAGGTCCACGTCCGGGCCGAGCAGGTCGGCGTCGGCGAGGAGTTCGGCGCCCTCCGGGACGTGCTCCGCCGCGACGGGGCCCGGCTCGACGACGGCGGTGACCCGGAACGCCGGGTGCGCCGCCAGGCGGGGCAGCCAGATCGTGCGGCCCGCCCAGCCGAGGCCGACGACGGCCACCCGCACCGGCGCTCCCGGATCCCGCGGTGCCGCGCTCACACCGCGGCCAGGGCGTCGGAGATGATCTGGGCGGCGTCCTCGATCTGCTGCTCCCCGGCGAGCAGGGTGCGGTGGTGCAGCCAGATGCCCTCGGTGGTGAGCGCCTCGCTGTTGGGGCAGGCCCGGGCCAGCTCGTCGACGGTGAAGTCGGGCGCGGCCGTCTCCCAGAAGCCGTCCGAGCGGTAGATCGCGCGGAAGACGACGAAGGCGGGCAGGCCGCGGGCGATCAGGTCGTCCACCAGCGCGTCGCGCCGCTCCTCGCTCAGGCCGGGCACCCGGAACATCGCCATGTAGTGCGGGACGCGGTCGGCGCGCTCGTCGCGGCCCTGCGGCACCACGCCGGGGATCTCCTCCAGCAGGCTCCTGAGCAGCTTGGAGCGCTCCTCCCGGACGGCGATCTGGCCGTCGAGGCGGGCGAGCTGGGCGCGCAGCACGCTCGCGGAGAACTCGTTCAGCCGGAAGTTGGAGCCGGAGGTCTGGTGGAAGTACTTCCGGTCCGTCGGGGGCCGGCCGCAGCTGTGCCGCAGGAACGCCTCCTCGTACTGCGCGGTCTCGGGGAAGGTGACGGCGCCGCCCTCGCCGGCCGTCATCAGCTTGCCGTTCTGGAAGCTGAACGCGGCGATGGAGCCGAGCTCGCCGACCCGACGGCCCTGCCAGCGGGCGCCGTGGGCGTGCGCGGCGTCCTGCACGATCGGCACGCCGGTGTCGGCGGACAGCTTGCCGAGGGCGTCCATGTCGGCGATCTGGCCGGCGATGTGGACGGGCATGATCGCCCGGGTCCGCGGGGTGATCGCGGCGGCCGCCGCCTCGGGGCTCAGGTTGTAGGTGTCGAGGTCGACGTCGACCGGCACCGCGACGGCGCCGAGCCGCTGGGCGGCCTGCGAGGAGGAGATGAAGGTGAAGGCGGGCACGATGACCTCGCTGCCCGGGCCCACGCCCAGCACCTGGAGGGCGACCTCCAGCGCGTGGGTGCCGTTGGTGACGGCGAGCGCGCGCTCGGCACCGTGGTAGTCGGCGAACTCCTGCTCGAAGGTGTCGACCTCCTTGCCGCCCATGCGCCACCACTGGCCCTGCTCCAGGGCCCTGATCAGTCCTTCGCGCTCGGCCTCGTCAAACTGCGGCCAGACCGGGAACTCCGGGGCCGGACGTCCTTTGGCGCTCATAATTCCGCGCAGCCTTTCGTTTCGGGGGGACCGTGGAACGGCACGCTAACCCAGGAAAAGCGAGCCCGTCACCTCCCCTACACACCCCCCTACAAAGCCCTTGTCCTGCATCACGGGGACCGGGTTCCGCGTTCCGGTGAGGCACACACTGCTATAACCGGAATATGAGCGAACTGCTATTGCTGAACGGTCCCAATCTCGGGATTCTCGGCCGCCGCGAGCCGGAGGTCTACGGCACCGACACCCTGGCGGACATCGAGGCGGCCGTGGCCGCCGAGGTGGCCGGCCGGGGCTGGAAGGTCACCTCCGTCCAGCGCGAGTCCGAGGGACAGCTGATCGAGGCGGTGCAGGACTCGTACGACACCGTCGGGGCGATCGTGAACCCGGGCGCGCTGATGATCGCCGGCTGGAGCCTGCGCGACGCGCTGGCCGCCTACCCGCGGCCCTTCGTCGAGGTGCACCTGTCGAACGTCTGGGCGCGCGAGAGCTTCCGGCACGAGTCGGTGCTGGCGCCGCTCGCCTCGGGCGTGATCGTCGGCCTCGGCTCGCTCGGCTACCGTCTCGCCGCCCAGGCGCTGCTGGCCAAGGTGCCGGAGTCCTGATGGGCGCCGCGACCGCCGCCCGGGGCCTGCTCGGCATCGACGTCGGCGGGACGAAGGTGGCGCTGCGCGCCGAGGGCGGCGCGCCCGGCGGGCCGGTCCGCACGGAGGAGGCCGTCCTGCCCTGGCCCGAGGCACGGGGGGCTGCCGCCGACTGGGCCGCGCTGGCCGACGCGGTCGCCCGGCTGCGCGAGCGGTGGGGCGGCGACTTCACCGCGGTCGGGGTCGCGATGCCCGCCACCGTCGGTCCGGACGGCCGGGTCCTCGCCTGGCCGGGACGCCCCGGCTGGGAGGACTTCGGCCTCGCCCAGGCCCTGCGGGAGCTCTTCCCCGCCGCCACCGTCGGCTGGGCGGACGACGGCGACCTCGCCGCGCTCGCCGAGGCCGTGCACGCCGGGCGCGACCACCTCGTCTACCTGGGCGTCGGGACGGGCGTCGGCGGCGGCGTCGTCCACCGGGGCGCGCCCCTGCCCGGGCCGTCGCGCGGATCCTGCGAGGCGGGGCACCTGATCGTCGACCGCGGGGGTCCGCGCTGCGACTGCGGGCGCCACGGCTGCCTCCAGGCCACCGCCTCCGGTCCCGCCACCCTGCGGCGCGCGGCGCTGCTGCGCGGCGCACCCGTCGGGTTCGCCGAGCTGCGGGCCGCGCTCGCCGGGGGCGAGCCCTGGGCGGAGGAGGCCGTCGAGGAGACGTGCTCCGCACTGGCGGCAGCGGCCGTGTCGCTCGCCGAGCTGTTCCACCCCGAACTGACCGTGGTGGGCGGCGGTTTCGCCGACGGACTGCCCGGCTTCGCCGCGCGGGTGGAGGCCCACGCCGCCGCACTGGCCCGCCCGGGCGGCCCCGCCCCCGCGATCCGCCCCGCCGCGCTCGGCGGGCTGTCCTCACTGCACGGCGCCGTCGCGCTGGCGCGCCGACAACCACTGGGAGAGCCGAGTTGACCACGACAGGGACGGCGGACCGCCCGCACCCGGACACGGACCCGGGCCCGGCCCCGGGGGCTGACCCGGGCGCCCCCGGCGCCCACGGCACGCCCGGCACCCACGGCGGCCGGGTCCGCGAGGACGGCGGGCTCCGGCGCATCGACGTGGAGCTGGGCGAACGCGGCTACCCGGTCCTCATCGGCCCCGGCGCCCGCCACCGGCTGGCCGGCGTCCTCGCGGGGATCGGCGCCCGCCGGGTCGCCGTGGTGAGCGCCCGGCCCCCCGAGTGGCTGCCCGACACCGGTCTCGACACCCTGGTGATCACCGCGAAGGACGGCGAGGAGGGCAAGTCCCTCGCCTGGGTCGCCGAACTGTGCAGCCGATTCACCGCGTTCGGCCTGGGCCGGGCGGACGCCGTCGTCTCCTGCGGCGGCGGCACCACGACGGACGCGGTCGGGCTCGCCGCCGCGCTCTACCACCGGGGCGTGCCCGTGGTGCACCTGCCCACGTCGCTGCTGGCCCAGGTCGACGCCAGCGTCGGCGGCAAGACCGCCGTCAACCTCCCGGAGGGCAAGAACCTCGTGGGCGCCTACTGGCAGCCCTCCGCCGTCCTCTGCGACACTGACTACCTCGCCACCCTGCCCCCGCGCGAACGGATCAACGGCTACGGGGAGATCGCCCGTTGCCACTTCATCGGCGCCGGGGACCTGCGCCACCTGCCGCTGGAGGAACAGATCGCCGCGAGCATCGCCCGGAAGGCCGCCGTGGTGGCCGCCGACGAACGCGACGCCGGGCTGCGGCACATCCTCAACTACGGCCACACCCTGGGCCACGCCCTCGAACGCGCCACCGACTTCCGGCTGCGGCACGGCGAGGCGGTCGCCGTCGGCACGGTCTTCGCGGGCCGGCTGGCCGGCGCGCTCGGGCGGATCCGCCCCGAACGGGTCGCCGAGCACCACGACGTGGTCGCCCACTACGGGCTGCCCACCGCCCTGCCGCCGGAGGTCGTCACCGGCGAACTGATCGCCCTGATGCGGCTGGACAAGAAGGCCGTCGACGGCCTCTCGTTCGTCCTCGACGGCCCGCACGGCGCCGAACTCGTCCGCGACGTCCCCGAACCGCTCGTCGCCCGCACCCTGGACGCCATGCCGCGCGCCCGCGCCGAGGGGGTCTGACGTGCCGATCTCCGGCCGCACCCGGCTGTTCGCCGTCCTCGGCGACCCGATCGCCCAGGCCAAGGCGCCCGCCCTGCTCAACCCGCTCTTCGCCGAGAGCGGCGTGGACGCCGTACTCGTCCCCGTGCACGCCCCGGCGGACCGGCTCGACGACGTCGTGCGCGGGCTCAAGGCGACGGCCAACCTCGACGGGCTGCTGGTGACCGTCCCGCACAAGCTGGCGATGTGCGCGCACGCCGACGAACTCAGCGACACCGCCACCCTCCTGGGCAGCACCAACGCCCTGCGCCGGGAGCCGGACGGCCGCTGGTACGGCGACAACTTCGACGGTGCGGGGTTCGTCCGCGGCCTCGCCGCCCGGGGTCACGACCCCGTCGGGCTCCGCGTCGCCCTCGCGGGCGCCGGCGGCGCGGGGCTCGCCATCGCCGCCGCCCTGCTCGCCGGGGGAGCGGCCTCGCTCACCGTCACCGATCCGGACCGGGGCCGCCTCGACGCCCTCCTGCAGCGGCTCGGCGCCCGGTGGCCCGACCGCGTCGCCGCGGCCGCCGCCGTGGGCGCGTCCACGGACCTCGCCGTCAACGCCACCCCGCTCGGCCTCGACCCGGCCGACCCCCTCCCGTTCGACCCGGCGCTGCTCCCCCCGACCGCGCTCGTCGCCGACATCATCATGACCCCCGCCGAGACGCCGCTCCTGCGGGCCGCCGCGGCTATCGGCCGTCCCACCCACCCCGGCATCCACATGCTGGACCAGCAACTCCCCCTCTACCGCACCTTCTTCCGCCTCCCCGCCTGATCCGCCCGCCCGGGGCGCCCGACGGCGGGGGGACGGGGGACTCCCCGGGGCCGGTGGCCGACCCCGGGCCCCCGGGCCCCCGGTCCCGGCCCCGCTCACTGCGGTTTCGCGAAGGCGAGCGCGCGGGCCGGATTGTCGACCATGATCGCGTGGAGGGCCTCCTCCCCCACCCCCAGCCTGCGGAGCGCGGGCAGGAAGTGGCGCGGGATGTAGTCGAACCCCTTGCCGCCGTACTTCTTCAGCTGGATCTTCTGGCACACGTCGTGGCCGAGGACGATCTGCCCCGCGTGGCCCCGGTCGACGAGGCCGGCGATCCCGCGCGCGGTCTTGTGATCGCTCATCAGGACGAGGTGCCCCCACGGGCTGCCGGGCGAGGCCAGGAAGTCGAACTCGACGAACACGCCCCGGGCGAGCAGCCGTTCACCGAAGGCCGGGTCCGCGAGGACGTCCGCCGCGTGGCCCAGCACCACGTTCGACGGGGCCACGCCCTCCTCCTCCAGGATGTCGAGCACCCGGAACCTGTCCTCGCCGACACCGCCGACGTGGAAGGTCACGGGGGCTCCGGTGATCCTGGAGGCGCGTCCGCTCGCGCGCACGCTCTTGAGCTCGCCGTCGGTCAGCGGCACGCTCTCCGCGCCGATCTCACCGATGACGCCCGAGCGGACGCCGGTGCCGTCGGCCCCGAGCACGACGTCCCGCACGAGGACGTCGGCGAGTTCGTCGACGGTGCGAGCGGCCATGTCGGCCGGGTGGAAGGCCGTGGTGTACCAGCCACCGCCCATGACGACGTGGAGCCCGGCGGCGCGCGACAGCCGCAGCAGCGCGAGCGGGTCCCGCCCCAGGCCGATCGGGGAGACCTCGACGATGGTGGACCCGCCGGCCTCGGCGAAGGCCAGCACCTCGGGGAGGATCTCCTCCGGGTCGTCCAGGACGTCGTTGTCGGCGTTCGGCGCCCCGTGCCGGGTGCGGGCGAGGTTGGCGAGGGTGAGCGGCTCGGCGGCCTCCGGGGCGTCCTCCCCCGGCCGCCGGGCGCCGGGCGGGCGCCGCAGGTCCACGAAGAGGTGTTCGTGCATGAGCGTGGTGCCGAGCACCGACGGGTCGACGGGCCCGGCGACGGTGAGGACCCGGCCGGCGAGGTCGGGAATCTCGAAGGGGTAGCGGCTCACGAGTCTGCCCTCCGGGCCGGGGTGGTGAGGAAGCGGCGGGGGTTCCGCACGGTGAGGGTCTCCACGAGAGCGTCGTCGGCGCCGACCATCCGCAGGTACGGCGCGAACTGCCGCAGGACGAAGCCGTATCCGCCGCCCCCGTGGGCGAGCAGCTGTGCCTTGGCGCAGACGCCCTGCGACAGCAGCACCTGCCCGGCCCGGCCCCGGCGGGCGAGGTCGAGCACCGCGGCGGCGACGTCCTGGTCGTCGGACACGCTGTGCACCGAGGGCAGCAGACCGAGCCGGTCGAACTGGACGAACACCCCGCGCGCGAGCAGCGGTTCGAGGTCGTCGGGGTGGGGCGACAGCGGATCGCAGTGGCCCACCGCGACCCGTGCGAGGTCCGCGCCCTCCTCGGCCAGCAGGTCGAGCACGCGCTGCTGGACGACGGGGTCCGCGGAGCGGGTGAGCGAGACCGGTGCGCCCGTGGCCGCCGACGCCCGCGCGGCCGCCACCAGGACGGCGCGCTCGGCGGCGTCGGCGGGATCGAGCGCGGCCAACGCGCCGATGACGCCCGCCCGCACGCCGTCCACGCCCTCGGTGAGGTCCCGGACGATCTCCTCAACGAGGGGCTCGGCGTCGCGGGACCCGTCGGTACGCGCGGGGTGGTGGCGCCCGGCTCCCATGACGACGTGCAGGCCCGCCGCCTCGGCGATGCGGCGGAGCCCGGCCGGGTCGCGGCCGAGATCGGGGGTGGTGACGTCCACCAGGGTGCCGCCGCCGGCGCGGCGGAGGGCCGCGGCCTCGGCCACCGCCACGTCCCGGTCGTCGAGCAGCAGGTTGTCCCGGTTGGGGGCGCCCAGGGCGATCTCGCCGAGCGAGGCCATGGTCAGCGGGGCCCGGTAGAACTGCGTCCGGTAGGGCGGTCGGCGGCTCGCGCGGCCGGCCGGGGAGGTGAAGTCCCCCAGGAGGTGTTCGCGGGGGAGCACCGCGCCGAGGGCGTCCGGTGCGATCTCACCGGCGACGGTGACGACCACTCCCTGCGGCGCTCGGTCGGCCGTCGTCGTGTGTACGGGCTCGGAGTTGGGCACGCGACGCAGCATAGTGGATGAGATAGGTCATCGTATATCTTTGGGCACCGCCCCCCAAAGCGGCATCATCGGCCCCCTCGACCGGATGCGGCGCTCCGGCAACCCCGCCCCCGGCGGCACCGGAGAGCCCTGCTCGGCGGCGCCCGACTCACCTGCGGCCACCACCTCGCCCGCCGGATCCCACACGGCCAACTCGAATACGCCGCCCCACAGTCGAGTTGCACGTCGCGTCACGGAGCTGCGGGCCCACCGGCCCCCGGTCGACCCGAAGCCGTGGCGGGGGAACCGGCGAAGGCGGCCGGCCGGCGGTCCGGACGCCGCGAAAGAGCGCATTCGCGGCCAACACGCGGGACTCCAGTGGCTGAGATCCGTACGAGGGTCCATAGTGATGGCGTCGCAAACCCAGAACCGGTGTCCGCATGTGCCGGCCCCGACGTGACGGAAGGTGCAGCAGTGGCAACCGACTACGACGCCCCGCGTACGAACAGTGACGAGGAGGAGGTGGAAAGCGTCGAGGAGCTCAAGAGGCAGCGTGCCGCCCGGTCGAGCAACGCGTCCGACGTCGACGTGTCGGAGGAGGCGGAGTCCGTGGAACTGCCGGGGGCCGATCTCTCCGGGGAGGAGCTCACGGTCCGGGTGGTGCCCGTACAAGGGGACGAGTTCACGTGTTCGCGGTGCTTCATGGTCCACCACCGAAGCCGCTTCGCGGGCGAGGAGGGCGGACGGCCGGTCTGTCTGGACTGCTCGCCCGCCGACGAGTGACCGAGGGGCGTCGAGCGCGCGGACCGAAGTGACCGTCAGCGATCCGCCGCACCTCCGAACGGTCCCGGTCCGGGTGGAGGACATCACCGGGGTCGTCGGTGCACCACCGATCAACTGGCTTGATTGATAAGGAACTTCGCGACCGAAGGGCCGGAGCCCCCACAGCCGCCCACAGCCCTACACAGCCGGCAACGACGCCTGCGCCGACGAGCCGTCGCCCGAGAACGCCTGCCGGAGAGCTGTTCGGCCCCGCTCCCCGGCCTCGACGTGGCGGCCTTCGGCGAGCGCGAGCGGGTGTCGGCCTCGACGCGGTCGTGGGCCTAGGAGAGCGACGGGTGGAGCCGGATCCCTTCGAGGGCAGGCCAGTTGGCCGGGTCACCGGTGTCTCCGAGGGCGGGCCGGGCGCCGGCGCGGGCCTGGGCCCGACACCGACCGCCCCGGCGGCGCGGTCGGTGTCGGGAGGGGCCGCGGGCCCGGCGCTCCGGGCCTGGTCCCCCGGGGCACGTACGCAGCGGGCGCGGTGACCGCTTCAACCGCCTGCCGCACCGGCGGAACGGGCCAGGTGCGCGCCGGCCCGGTGCAGCCAGTGGGTGGCCCGGCGGCAGGCGTCGGCGGTGTCGCCGGCGAGCGCGACCAGGGTGAGCGCGCGGGCGTCGGTGGAGTCGCCGGCGACCACGTGGACGGGGACGGCGGCGCGATCGGCGCGGGTGATCACCTCGCCCACCGCCTTGCCGAGCAGGCTGGTGGCGTCGAAGCGGCCCTCGCCGGTGATGACGAGGTCGGCCGCGGCGAGGGCGGCGTCGAGCCCGAGGAGGTCCGCGAGAGCCGCCGCGCCGGGCTCGATGCGGGCGTTCCAGACGGTGGCGAGCCCGTACGCGGTGCCGCCTGCGGCGCCGGCCCCCGGCCGGTCGGGGTCGCCGCCGAGGAGGTCGGCGTACCGGCGCAGGCCGCGTTCCAGGAGGGCGGTCTCGGCCGGTCCGGCGCCTTTCTGCGGCCCGTAGACGGCTGCTGCCCCGTGCGGGCCGAGCAGCGGGTTGGTGACGTCGGTGAGCAGGCGGACACCGCCGGACGGGGCGGGGCGCAGTAGTCGGGTGTCGAGGTGTCCGGCGGTGGCGAGGGCGCCGCCGCCGTCGGGCAGTCGGGCTCCGGAGCGGGCGGTGACGCGCAGCCCGAGGGCGGCGAGGAGTCCGGCCCCGCCGTCGGTGGAGGCGGAGCCGCCGAGAGCCACGGTCAGTGCGGTGGCGCCGGCGTCCAGCGCGGCGGCGATCGCCTCGCCGGTTCCGCGGGTGGTGGCGGTGAGGGGGGCGAGCCTGCCGCCGAGGAGGGGGAGGCCGCTGGCGGTGGCGAGCTCGACGAGGGCGGTGCCGTCCGGGAGGAGGGCGTAGCGGCCGGTGACGGGCGTGCCGTCCGGTCCGGTGCAGCGGGGGACGTCGTGAACGGTGGCGGCGGGGTGGGCGGCGGTCACCGCGTCGAGGGTGCCTTCGCCGCCGTCGGCCATCGGCAGGGGCAGGAGGTCGTCGTCGGGGCGGACGGAGTGCCAGCCGTCGGCCAGGGCCCGGGCGGCGTCGGCGGCGGTGACGGTGCCTTTGAAGGAGTCGGGCGCGAGGAGGACTCTCACGGTCGGGCCACGTGGGCGAGGTGGCGTTCGACGAGGGTCTGCAGGGTCTGCTCGCCGGGGGTGTCCCAGATCTGCTGGTTGAAGATCTCGACCTCGATCCAGCCGGTGTGGCCGGCGGCGGTGACCTGGTCGGTGAGGGTGCGGAAGTCGATGTGGCCGTCGCCGACGTGGCCGCGGCCGAGCAGGGCGTCGGCGGGGAGCGGCAGGGTCCAGTCGCAGACCTGGTAGGAGGCGATCCGTCCGGTCCGGCCGGCGCGTTCGATCTGGGCGGGGAGCTGGGGGTCCCACCAGACGTGGTAGCTGTCGACGACCACGCCGACCTGGGTCGCGGGGTGCGGTTCGGCGAGGTCGAGGGCCTGGCCGAGGGTGGAGAGGACGGCCCGGTCGGCGCAGAACATCGGGTGCAGCGGTTCGAGGGCGAGCCGGACACCGAAGTCCCCTGCGTGGGGAGCGAGTTCGGCGATCATGTCGGCGACGGCGGTGCGGGCGCCGGCGAGGTCGCGGCTGCCGGCGGGCAGGCCGCCGACGACCATGACCAGGGTGTCGGTGCCGAGTTCGGCGGCTTCCTCGACGGCCTGGAGGTTGTCGGCGAGGGCGGCGCGCCGCTCGTGGGGGTCGGTGGCGGTGAGGAAGCCGCCGCGGCAGAGGCTGCTGACGGCGAGGCCGGCGTCCCGGCAGAGTTTCGCGGAGCGGGCGAGGCCGGTGTCGGCGACCTTGTCCCGCCAGAGGCCGATCGCCGGGATGCCGGCGTCCACGCAGCCCCGGACGGCCTCGGGGAGGGTCCACTGCTTGGTGGTGATCTGGTTGAGCGAGAGCCGCGACAGGCGCGGGTCGCGGGAGACGCGCGGGTCGTGCGACAGGGGCGAGGGTCCGGTCACGGTGCCGGGATCCTTCCGTGCGGGGGGCGGGGAGGGCGGGTGGCCGCCCCTCGGGGCGAGGGACGGCCGATCGGGCGCGGGACGGCCTTCCGGGGAAGTGCCGGGCCCGGTCCCGGGGGTGCGGACGCCGGTCAGCGGGGCCGGTCACGGGGGTTACGGACGCCGGTCAGCGGGTGCCGGTCAGCGGGCGCCGACCGCCACGGAGAGGAAGCGCCGCATGCGGTCGGCGGCGAGCTCCGGATCGGGCAGGACGCCCGCGGTGTCGGCGAGCCGGAACAGTTCCACGAGGTGCGGCACCGACCGGGCCGCCTGGGCGCCGCCGACCATGGTGAAGTGGTCCTGGTGGCCGGCGAGCCAGGCGAGGAGGACGATGCCGGTCTTGTAGTGGTAGGTCGGCGCGGCGAACAGGTGCCGGGCGAGCGGCAGGGTCGGCGCGAACAGGGCGTCGTAGCGGTCGAGATCGCCGGCGTCCAGGGCGCGCAGCGCGGCCGCGGCGACCGGGGCGATGGGGTCGAAGACGCCCAGCAGGGCGTCGCTGTGGCCGAGTTCGTCGCCGCGGATCAGGGCCGGGTAGTTGAAGTCGTCGCCGGTGTAGAGGCGCACACCGGCGGGAAGGGCGCGGCGCAGCGCGATCTCGCGGTCGGCGTCCAGCAGGGAGACCTTGATGCCGTCGATCCGGTCGGGGGCGCTCGCGATCAGGGTCAGGACGGTGCCGGTGGCGGTGTCGAGGTCGGGTGAGCCCCAGTAGCCGGTCAGGGCCGGGTCGAACATCTCGCCCAGCCAGTGCAGGATCACCGGGCGGGCGGACCGGGCTATCAGGTCCCCGTAGAGCCGGAGGTAGTCGTCGGCGCCCCGGGCGGTGCGGGCGAGGGCACGACTGGCCATGAGGATCGGCCGGGCGCCGGCGTCCTCGACGACGGCGAGCTGTTCCTCGTAGGCCGCGGTGATCGTGTCGAGGGTGTGGGTGCCGGGGGCGAGCTGGTCGGTGCCGACGCCGCAGGCGAGCCGTCCGCCGGTGGCGCGGGCCTCGGCGCCGGAGCGGGTGATCAGCTCGCGGGTGGCCGGCCAGTCGAGGCCCATGCCGCGCTGGGCGGTGTCCATGGCGTCGGCGACGCCGAGGCCCAGGGACCACAGGTGGCGGCGGAAGGCGAGGGTGGTGTCCCAGTCGACGGCGGCGGGTGCGCCGGGGGCGTTGGGGCCGAGCGGGTCGGCGACGACGTGGGCGGCGGCGTACACGACGCGGGAGGTCACGGGCGTCGTGGCGGCGGGCAGCGGGGCGGGCTCGGACATCCGGTGGCGGCCGAGGCCGGGCAGGTCGAGGTGGGTGGGCATCAGATCTCCAGGGCGGGGACGTCGAG
Source organism: Kitasatospora sp. NPDC058406 (assembly GCF_042722765.1). Classification (NCBI taxonomy): domain Bacteria; kingdom Bacillati; phylum Actinomycetota; class Actinomycetes; order Kitasatosporales; family Streptomycetaceae; genus Kitasatospora; species Kitasatospora sp. NPDC058406. The sequence goes on along the minus strand of NZ_JBHXKE010000158.1, from coordinate 8,290 downwards.
GCGGCGGCCTTCGCGGGCGGAGCGCAGGCCGAGTTCGGCGAGCTGGACGCCCTTGGCGCCCTCCAGGAGGTCCCACCGGTACTCCGAACCGGTGACCACGTGGCGCAGGAACAGCTCCCACTGGATCTTGAAGCCGTTGTCGAACTCGCCGTTGTCCGGGACCTGCTGCCACTGGTCGCGGAACGGCTCGGTGGCCGGCAGGTCCGGGTTCCAGACCGGCTTGGGGGTGGCGGCGCGGTGCTGGAAGCGGCAGTTGCGCAGGCCCGCCACCGCGCTGCCCTCGGTGCCGTCGATCTGGAACTCGACCAGTTCGTCGCGGTCGACCCGCACCGCCCAGGAGGAGTTGATCTGGGCGGTGATGCCGCCCTCCAGTTCGAAGATGCCGTACGCGGCGTCGTCCGCGGTCGCCCGGTACGGTCGGCCCTGCTCGTCGACGCGCTGCGGGACGTGGGTGGCGGTGTGCGCGTAGACGGAGCGGACGGGGGCGACGAGGTTGTCCAGCACGTAGCGCCAGTGCGGGAACATGTCGAGGACCATGCCGCCGCCGTCCTCGGCGCGGTAGTTCCAGGACGGGCGCTGGGCGTCCTGCCAGTCGCCCTCGAAGACCCAGTAGCCGAACTCGCCGCGCACGGAGAGGACCCGGCCGAAGAAGCCGCCGTCCAGCAGGCGCTTGAGCTTGAGCAGGCCGGGGAGGAAGAGCTTGTCCTGCACGGCGCCGTTGCACACGCCGGCGGTGCGGGCGAGGGCGGCCAGTTCGAGGGCCGCGTCGAGGGACTCGGCGGTGGGCTTCTCGGTGTAGACGTGCTTGCCGGCGGCGATCGCCGCGCGCAGCGCGCTCTCGCGGGCGGTGGTGACCTGGGCGTCGAAGTAGATCTCGGCGAGCGGGTGGGCGAGTGCCTCGTCGAGCGAGGTGGTCCAGTGGTCGAGGCCGTGGCGGTCGGCGAGCTCCTTGAGCTTGTGGGCGCTGCGGCCGACCAGGATCGGCTCGGGCCAGAGCACCTCGCCGTCGCCGAGCGGCAGGCCGCCCTGGTCGCGGATGGCGAGGATCGAACGGACCAGGTGCTGGCGGTAGCCCATCCGGCCGGTGACGCCGTTCATGACGATTCCGATGACTCTGCGGGGCATGGCGGGTTCCTTCGGCCTGGGGGTGGGAGCGGGAGCGGGGATTTCTTGGTAAGCGCTTACCGCGCTGTACGTTACGAGCATGCCGAACCCGAGGTCAACCACCCGCGCCAAGCGCTCCACCGGAGCCGTGACCCTCCAGCGCGTCGCCGAGCACGCCGGGGTCTCGATCGCCACGGCCTCGCGGGTGCTCCACGGCGGCCCCCGGACGGTGGGCGAGGAGCTCCGCCGCAAGGTGGAGGGCGCCGCCCGCGACCTCGGCTACGTGTCCAACGCCCCGGCCCAGGCCCTCGCCCGGTCCTCGACCTCCGTGGTCGGCCTGCTCGTGCACGACATCGCGGACCCGTACTTCGGGGCCATCGCCGCCGGTGCGATGCGCGGCGCCAAGCGGCACCGGCTGATGGTCATGATCGCCGCGACGTTCGGCGACCCGGAGCTGGAGATCGAGTACGTGCGGAACCTGCGGGCCCAACGGGCCCGGGCCCTGCTGATCGCGGGGAGCGGCGTCGTCGACCCCGGACTCACGGAGCGGTTCACGGCGGAGCTGGACGCGTTCCGGGCGGACGGCGGACGGGTCGCCTGCATCGGGGAACGGGGCATCGAACCGTTCGTCCCGCTCGACCACGGCGGCGGAGCCGAACGTGCGGCGACCGAACTGTGGCGGCTCGGCCACCGCCGGATCGGCGTGGTCGCCGGGCCCGCGAACCTGGTGACCGTCCACCGGCGACTGGCCGGGATCAGGGCGGCATGGTCCCGGCTCGGCGGCGAACTCCCGGACACCAGGGTGGTGTTCACCGACTTCACCCGGTCGGGCGGGCGGGACGCGACACTCGGACTGTTCGCCGCCGAACCCGACGTCACGGCGGTCCTCGCCCTCAACGACGTCATGGCGGCCGGGGTGCTCACGGCGCTCCAGGACGACCTCGGCAGGGCCGTCCCGAGCGAGGTCTCCGTCATCGGCTTCGACGACGTGCCGTTCGCGGTGGACCTCCGGCCGTCACTGACCACGGTCCGGCTGCCGCTGGAACAGGCCGGGGAGCGCGCCGTCCAGCTGATCGCGGACGGGGCCTCACCGGCACGGCAGGCACCTCTCGGCGTGGCACTGGTGGCACGCGACAGCACCGGACCGGCAGGCGACGCGGCCCCGGAGTGAGGCCACCGGCGGCGCGGCGGGAACGGCACGGCGGGGACCGCACGAGGGAACGGCACAACGGGAACGGCACGGCGGGGACGGCACGGCGCCGCCGAGGTCCGGACGGCCCCGCGACGGACGGTGCCGCAAAGGACGGCGCCCGCCCGGTGCCCGGGCGCGCGTCGTGCCCCACGCGCCCGACGGGCTCACCGCACGCGGCGGGAACCCCCGGCGCCCGGGCCCCGGCCCGCGACCCAGTCCAGCGCCCCGGGCAGGATGTCCTCGACCGGGGGGATCCCCGGGTACCAGGTCCGCTCCCACTCCAGCGACACCCAGCCCCCGAACCCGTCGAGCAACCCGCGAGCGGCGGCCAGCGGGACGAACCCCTCCCCGAGGGGGACGGGCGTCGTGTCGCCGGCCGAGGCGGCGTCCTTGATCTGGACGCACGCCAGCCGGTCCCCGAGCCGCCGCAGGGTCTCCGCGGGCTCCTCGCCGTGCCGCCAGGGGTGCAGCAGGTCCCAGATCGCGCCGGCGTGCGGCGCACGCGCCAGGAGCGCCGCGACGGCGGCGCCGGTGGGCAGCGCGTCGTGCGTCTCGACCAGCACGCGCGGCCCCTCGTCCGCGACCGCGGACAGTCTGCGCGCCCCGGCGTCGAGGTCCCCGCCGCCGGGGAACACCCGGACGAAGTCCGCCCCGAGGTCCCGCGCGAGGCGCAGGTCGGCCCGCAGCGCCTCGATCACGGGCCCGTCGTCCCCCGGCTCGCAGATCCGGACGTACCCGGACAGGCAGAACGGGGTGAGGGTTCCCAGGGTCCGGACGACGGCAGCCCGTTCGGCGGCGCCGAGGCCGGCGTGCACGCCGGTATCCGGGTGCAGCCGCAGTTCCAGCCCGTCCAGGCCGAACCTCCGGGCCAGGCCGACCGAGTCGGCCGGCGACAGACCGGGGGTGCCCAGGGTGCTCAGTGCCAGTCGCATCTCGACCTCTCGGGGCGGTGGGGGCTGTCCTCGGAGGCGCCCGCCGGCTGTGTGCGGGCCGGTCGGCCCGGTACAGGAAAGCGGTTACCGGCACAGCCTAGCGCAGCCGACCCGAGCGGCGCCGTCACACCCGTCCGCCGAGGAAGTCCCGCCGGCCGGTGCCTGTGGCGAGGCGGTCGTCCAGCACCGGGTGGTGCGGTAAGTCGGTGTCGGTCATGGCTGCTCCGCTCGGTTCGGGATTCGGGATTCGGGGGTGGGGCGGTGCGGGGGTGGGGCGGTGCGGGGGATGCCGGCCGGCGGAACGGTGTCCGGGGCGGCTGATCCCGGCCGAGCTGCGATCAGCCCCGGGTGGCGCCGTGGTAGGGGGCGCCGTGGAAGTCGTCGACGCCGAGGTCGAGCGCGGTGCGGACGGCGTCGATGCGGGACGGTGACGTGCTCGTGGAGGTGGTCGACGTACTCGATGACCCGGTCCTCGGTGCTCCCGCACTGGTGCCCTGCGGAGTTTCGTCCGATCAGCCGCGCCGGAGCGGCCTGGACATGGGATGGACTGGTGGGCAAAGGCGCCCTGCCTGTCCAGACTCTCGCCGAAGACACCACAACCACACTGTCCATCCGGCCACTTGGCGGGTGACGATCGGAGGAGATATCCAAAGGTGGACAGGATTGATGGGATGTCTACTAGGCTGGGTCACACGCGCGGGGCGTCGACCGGCGAGCGGCGGCCGGCGGAGGGCCGGCCCCGGTGGTGTGCTCTGATAGCCGGGGCGGACCAGTAGCGCCCCCGTCCGCCCAGCATGCGAAACCCCGTCGCCCAGGAGCCCGCACGTGTCACTGACCGACATGGCCATCGCCCGGATCCGCGAGCTGATCCGCTCCGGCGCGCTGCCCCCCGGGGCCAAGCTACCGCCCGAACAGCAGCTCGCCGCCGAACTCGGCCTGTCCCGCAACCTCATGCGCGAGGCCGTCAAGGCCCTCGCCGTGTCGAGGGTGCTCGACATCCGGCGCGGCGACGGCACCTACGTGACCAGTCTGGCTCCCGGCGTGCTCCTGGAGAACCTCTCCAGCGCCGTTGAACTGCTGAGCGGTGACACGCTGTTGGAGCTCATCGAGACCCGCCGCCTCCTGGAACCCGCCGCCACCGCGCTCGCCGCGACCCGGATCGACGACGCGGCCCTCGCCGAACTGGCCGGCCACCTCGACGCGATGCGGCAGTTTCGCAGCGACCCCGAGCGTCTGAACCTGCACGACGCCGCCTTCCACCGCACGGTCGTCACCGCCACCGGCAACGAGACCCTCACGACCGTGCTGGAGGGGATCTCCGGCCGCACGCTGCGCGCCCGTGTCTGGCGCGGCCTGGTCGACGAGGACGCGGCGGATCAGGCCATCGCCGAACACGAGGCGATCCACCGGGCCCTGGCCGCCCGGGAGGCGCCGCTCGCCCAGGCCGCCGCCCTGATCCACGTCACCACCACGGAGAACTGGCTGCGCGCCCACCTGCGGACCGGCTCCGGCGAGGACCGCTGACCCCGGCGGGCGCGCCCGCCGCCGGCCGACCGACCCGGGGTGACCCTGCGCCCTCCGGTGCCGCGCCGCCCGGCGGCGCCCCCGGGCGACGGCACTAGTTTGGAATCGGCGCGGCCCCGAACCGGGAACGGCGCAGGAGGGAACCCAGCGGATGACGACGCAGACCGGCGCGGCAGGCGACGCGTCCCGGAGGAAGGCACCCCCCTTCGTCGGGCGGGAGCGCGAGCTGGGGGCCCTGCTGGGCGCCGCACGCTCGCGGCCGTCGGTGGTCCTGGTCGAGGGCGAGGCCGGCATCGGGAAGTCGCGGCTGGTCGCCGAGGCCGTCGACGAACTGCGCGGCGAGGGCGTGCGCGTGGTGACCGGCAGCTGCCACCCGCTGCGGGAGCCGCTGGCCTTCGGTCCGGTGGTGGAGGCGCTGCGCCGGTCCGGTCCCTGGATGCCGGGGGCGGGCCGGCTGGACGCGCCCGCCGGGGTGCTCGCGGTGCTGCTGCCCGAACTCGCCGACCGGCTGCCGCCCGCCCAGCCGTGGCCGTCCGGACAGAGCGCCCCGCGCGACCTGGTGGCCCGGGGGGTGCGGGTCGTACTGGCGGCGATCGCCCCGGTGGTGCTGGTGGTCGAGGACGTGCACTGGGCCGACGAGGCCACCCGGGAACTGCTCCTGCTGCTGGGCCGGGACCTGCCCGCCGACACCGCACTCGTGCTCACCTACCGGGCCGGGGACGTCCCCGGACGCGGTCCGGTGCTCGGTCCGGCGTTCCGGCGCCCGCCGGGCACCGGGGGCGCCGAGCTCGCCCTCCCCCGCCTGTCCCCGGACGACCTGCGGGCGATGGCGCGTTCCGTCCTGGCCGAGGCGGCCACCCCCGGGCTCCTCCACACCCTGGTGGAGCGCAGCGAGGGTCTGCCGCTGGTCATCGAGGAGGACCTCATCACCCTCGGTGCGCGGCTCGGGGACGGCGCGCTCGGGGTGCCCCGCAGCCTGCGCGAGGTGTTCGCGGAACGCATCGACCGGCTTTCGCCGGAGGCCGTGGCGCTGGTGAACGTCTCCGCCGTGCTCGCCGTCCCGGCCGGCGAGCAGCTGCTGGCGGACTGCGCCGGGCTGCCGCCGGGGGCCGCCGGCGAGGCGCTGCTCGCGGCGCTGGCGGCCTCGGTGCTGCGCGAGTACGGCCCGGACAGCTACGGCTTCGCCCACGTGCTCGGCCGGCAGGCCCAGTACGACAACCTCCCCGGCCCGGTGCGGCACCAGCTCCACCGGCGGGTCCTGGACGTCCTGGAGGCGCTGCCTGAGCCGCCACTGGTCCAGATCTCCCATCACGCCCGCGCCCTCGGGGACACCGCGGTCTGGCTGGACCGCGCGATGGCGGCGGCGGACCGGGCCGTGGCGCTCGGCGACCAGGGAACCGCGGCGGCCCTGCTGCACCAGGTGCTGGACGAGCCCCGGCTGCCGTCCGCCCTGCACGCCCGCGCCGCGCTCGCCCTGGCCCGGACCGCCTGGGACACCGTCGAGTACACCCGGACGATCGCCACGCTGCGCCGGATCGTGGCCGGTCCGGGCCTCCCGGTGGCGGCCCGTGGTGAGATCCGGCTCGACCTCGGACTGATGCTGCTCAACCAGGCGGCGGACCCCTCGGGCGAGGCGGAGATCGAGCGGGCCGTCGAGGAGTTGGAGGGGCGCCGGCCGGAGCAGGCCGCGCGCGCCATGTCGCTGCTCGCCATGTGGGAGACCAGCCGGTTCTCCGCCGCCGAGCAGCGGGCCTGGCTGGACCGCGCCGTCGCCACCATCGCGGACAGTCCCGACCGGGCCGTCCACGCCTCGGTGGCCGCGAACCGGGTCACCGTCCTGGCCGCGCAGGGCCGCCCCGAGGCGGCCGGGCTGCTGTCCGGGCTGCCCCGGACCGACGACGACCCGGAGGTGGTCCGGCACACCGCGCGGGCCCTGGTCAACGCCGCCGAGGTCGGGATCTGCCTCGGTCAGGACGCCCGCGCCGCGGACTGCACCGAGGAGGCGCTCGCGCTCTCCCGCCACCACCGCGCGCACGCGCTGATCGTGCACTGCCGCTCCTACCGGCTGCTGCTGTCCTGGCTGGCCGGCGAGTGGGCGCACTGGGACGAGCGGTACGCGGCCTTCCTCGCGGAGTACGTCGACGAGCCGCTCGCGGTCGACGACCTGCTCGCCACCGCGGAGGGCGTCATGGCCGCGGCCCGCGGGCGGGTCTCGCGGGCGGTCGAGCGCTTCGACCGCGTACTGACCCGGGACGGTGCGCGGACGAACGTCAACGCGCTCGGCGCCGCGGCCGGCCTGGCCCGGATCCAGCTGGCCCGGGGGGACGCGGACGCGGCCTGGAGCACGGTGGGCGCCTACCTGCCGCTGCTGCCGCGCAAGGAGGAGTGGGTCTACGCGCTGGGCCTGGTGCCGGTGGCCGTGGAGACCGCCCTGCAGCGGGGCGACGACCGCACGGCCGCGGCGCTCGTCGAGGACCACGGGGCGGGCGTCGAGGGCCTGGACGCCCCCGGGGCGGGCGCCGAGCAGTACCTGTGCCGCGGCCTGCTCGCCGCCCGCGAGGATCGGACGCAGGCCGCGCAGCACTTCGACCGGGCCCGGCTGCAGTGGTCCGGCATCGGACGGCCGTACCACGCGGCGCTGGCCGACGAGCAGGCCGCGCAGGCCCTGGCCGGCCTCCACCCCGCCGAGGCCGTGCAGCGGCTGACGCGGGCCGCCGGCGTCCACGACCGGCTCGGCGCGACAACCGACTCCGCCCGCTGCCGGCACCTGCTGCTCGCCCTGGGCCAGTCCCGCCCGCAGTCCCGGGGCAGGGCGGGCTACGGCGACGAGTTGTCCCCGCGCGAGCAGCAGGTCGCCCGGTTGCTGGGCGACGGCACCACCAACAAGGACATCGCCGCCGCGCTCTTCCTGTCGCCCCGGACCGTGGAGCAGCACGTCGCCAAGGTGCTGCGCAAGCTCCGGACCACGCGCGAGGCGCTGCGCAACGGCCCGGCCTGACGGCCTGCGGCCCGGCCCGACGGCCCTTCCCGCCGCGGTGCGCCGAGCCGACCGGGTGCGGTGACGGGCCGGGCGCTGCCCGGCGCCGGCCCACATGCAGGTACCGCCCCTGATTGATTACCTACCGATCGCGCGGATGAGCTGATCATGCCGGGCCGCCCTCTCCGGGGCGGTCGCGGCCGTCCCGGACCGCGGCCGGGGGCCGGCGGAGGTCCGGTCTCGTCATGAGAACGAAACGGCAACAGACACTGGCGTTCATTTCGTATATCGCATACGTTACGCGTCAGGTCGGTAATCCCTGCGGCGCTCCAACGCCGCACCACGCCGTACCGGACCCCCACTCCCTGCCCCCGCACCCACCGGGGCGGCCGCACCGAGCCGTAGCCCGCGCAGCACAAGGAGACCCACCCATGGCACCACTCCGCCGCAGACTCGCCGCCCTCTCCCTGGCGTCCGCGTTCGCCCTCGCCGCCTCGGCCTGCGCCTCCGGCGGCGGGTCGTCGGAGTCCGCCGGGCCCACCACCGTCACGTTCTGGTCGA